>CAZLDP010000138.1:0-6890 GCA_964558145.1 uncultured Prolixibacteraceae bacterium
GTTTTAAATCTTTATGGTACGTTTCCCCAATGCTAAAATAAATCTGGGTTTGTTGGTTACGGAACGAAGGGAAGACGGTTTCCATAACCTGGAGACGGTTTTTTATCCGGTTCCCCTTTGCGATATTTTGGAAGTGATCAGGAGTGATCGTTTTTCTTTCCGGTCGACGGGAGCGCCGCTTGAATCCACGGAGGAACAAAATCTGGCGGTCAGGGCATATAGGTTGTTGAAGGAGCAGTTTGACCTTCCTCCGGTCTCGATCTGGTTGCACAAAGTGATTCCCTTGGGGGCCGGGTTGGGAGGAGGATCGTCAGATGGAGCTTTTATGCTTAAAATGATCTGTGACCTTTTCGGATTGTCACTTGACCGCGAGGAACTGGAAGCTCAGGCTGCATTGCTGGGCGCCGATTGTCCTTTTTTTATCGGTAATGAGCCGTCGTTTGCCACCGGAACAGGGAATATCCTGCAGCCCGTGAAGGTCGACCTGTCGGATTACCGACTGGCGCTGGTGAAGCCTCCATTCCATGTGAACACCGGCATGGCTTACAATGCGATCACTCCGCGGAAACGGGAGATCTCAGTGAGGGATATCGTTAAACAACCCGTTGATGACTGGAAGGAGTCCCTGATCAATGATTTTGAGTCGCCTCTATTCAACATGTTCCCCGAAATCGGAAAAATCAAGGAGGAGTTGTATCGCCTGGGGGCGGTTTATTCCTCCATGTCGGGGAGCGGCTCTGCCCTCTACGGCTTGTTCAGGGAACTGCCTCCCCATCTCCGTGATCATTTCCCCGCTTCTTATTTTATTTATTCCAGCGATCCTGTCTCCTCCTGGTAAATTCACCGGCAAAAAATACCTTTTACTATTTTATTTACCGTCTAATTTCTCCATTCACCGGTAAAAAGGGAGGTGTCTGCAGGTTTTTTCTGTTTCCCCGGGTTTTCCTGTGTAACATTTGTACCTGTAAACAGTCTAAAAGCGTGTACAGAAAATAGAAAATAGAAAAACAGAAAACAATGAAAACAAGAATTATTACAGTTACAATGGTTCTCTTTTGAACACTGTTCCTTGCTGCAGGTTCTGCCACAAGTGTGTCAAAAGAAACTGGTAAAGCCTCAAGCCATGAAAACGAAATGGAACCGTTGAAGAGGATGGAGAATGGGATGGTCTTTCGTATAAAATAATCGGCACCGTGGATGAGCCATTAAAAACGGCCCCCTGGATGATCGATGGAAAAAACTGGTGCCAACCAGAGAGCAGATAGTTTTGAGTTAGTTTGTTTAGTTTTTTAACAGGCTGTTGGTTGTTCAACAGCCTGTTTTTTTGGGGCTGGATCGTGAGATTTCTTTATTTCTGGCTGATCTCGATCATTGCATCCTTTTTTGAGACGATGTCGGAGGGTTGAACGTTTATTTTTACCACTTCCCCGTCGAATGGCATGATCACTTTGTTGTGCATTTTCATGGCTTCTAGTACAATGAGCGTTTCTCCCTCCTTTACCTTTTGTCCGGGTTTAACAAGCACCTCGATAATGGTGCCCGGGATAAACGTATAAATCAGGTTCGGGTTGTGTGTTTTCCATGCTTTGCGGTGTTTGAACTTAGGGGTAAAAGTGGTCATATACTTTGCTCCTTGCACCACCAGGTTGTCATATTTAATTTCTTCAGTCATTTAATCTATCGTTAATAATTGAATTACGGATTTCTTAATTCTGGAGTCAATTCATCCGGGGCACATCAGAAGGGGGGTATCCCATGTTTTTTGTGGGGCATGGAGACATTTTTGTTTCTGGAGACTCTCAGGGCGTGAAGGATCCTGGACCGGGTTTCTTCCGGTTCGATGACTTCGTCGATATAGCCTTTGGCAGCAGCCACGTAGGGATTGGCGAATTTCTCCTTGTACTCCTGGATTTTGAGCAGGCGCATGGCTTCAGGATCCTGGGCTTCCATGATTTCTTTCCTGAAAACGATATTGGCTGCCCCTTCAGGCCCCATGACGGCGATTTCGGCTGCCGGCCATGCGAAAACAAAGTCAGCCCGCAAGTGGCGCGAGTTCATGGCGATATAGCCTCCGCCATAGGCTTTGCGCAGGATGACAGTGATTTTCGGAACGGTAGCTTCGCTGTAAGCATAGAGAATCTTTGCACCGTGCCTGATTACGCCTGCATGTTCCTGATCTACGCCGGGCAGGTATCCGGGCAGGTCTTCCAGGGTTACAATAGGGATATTGAAGGCATCGCAGTATCTGATGAAGCGGGCCGCCTTGTCGGAACTGTCGGTGTCGAGCACCCCTGCAAGCACCATGGGCTGGTTGGCCACAAAACCAACGGTTTCCCCGTCCATCCGCCCGAATCCGATGATGATATTGGGCGCAAACATTTCCATAATTTCAAGGAATTCCGATCCGTCGGTAATGGCCTTGATGATGTCGCGCATATCATAAGGCATCCGCGGGTCGGTGGGCACTATCCTTTCCACTTTTTTGCTTTTCCTGGGAGGCTTGGATGGAAAACTCTGGGCTTTTTCCTGGTTGTTCCAGGGGATATAAGTGATCAGTTGTTTGATTTGCTCAAAACACTCTTTTTCATTGTGGGCATAGAAGTGGGCATTTCCGGTGATCTGGGCATGGACACGGGCGCCGCCCAGTTCTTCCATCGAAATATCTTCTCCCAGTACCGATTTGATCACGCCGGGGCCGGTGATAAACATTTTGGAGATGTTTTCAACCACAAACACAAAATCGGTCAGTGCGGGTGAATAAACAGCGCCACCCGCGCAAGGCCCCAGGATGACGGAAATCTGGGGAATAACTCCGGAGGCCAGGGTGTTCCTGAAAAAAATCTCTCCATAGCCCGCCAACGAATTGACCCCTTCCTGGATCCGCGCTCCTCCCGAGTCATTGATCCCGATCAAGGGAACCCTCATTTTAAGGCTGTGGTCCATGATCTTGGAAATCTTCTGGGCATGCATCAATCCCAGTGATCCTCCCGCAACCGTAAAATCCTGCGCAAAGATGCACACCGGTTTTTGGTATATGGTTCCTGTTCCGATGATCACCCCGTCGCCGTGAAGTACCTTGTCCTCCATTCCGAAATCCCTTGCGGTATGTTCCACAAAAAGATCATACTCATGGAATGAATTTTCGTCCAGGATGGCCAGAATCCTTTCACGGGCTGTGAGTTTCCCCATCTGAGCCTGCTTTTCGATCGCTTCTTCGCCTCCCCCTTTTTGTACTTCTTCTTTCCTTTTTCTCAGGTCAAGAATGTTGCGTTTCAATGACATAACCCTAAATTTTAGTTCAAAAATATCAGAATGATCCCCTTACAAACCTGTCGAGGCAGCGGCATCGAGTTCAAAAATACTATTTTTTTCAGCCTGATATCGACTCGCGCTTCTTTTGATCCGTTATTTAAGAATTTGTAACATATTGTTTTTGAACAATATTGTGATCTGTTTGAAAGTTGGAATCCCGGTAACCGTTGGGGCTGATTCAGCCAAGGGAAATGCGGGGTACTGACCAGTTCCGTTACCGCGCCGCCCACCGGTACAAGACCCAGGCGATGATCGCATAGAGTATGTTGGGGATCCACACGGCAATTATGGGGGGCGTGTTGCCGTTTACGGCAAAAACTACTGAAATCTGCATGAAAAGGATGTAGGAGAAACTCAGGAGTAATCCCAGTCCCAGATGAAAGCCCAGTCCTCCCTTTATTTTCCGGGAAGCCAGGGAGACTCCGATGATCGTCAGAATGAAAACCGAGAACGGCCCGCTAATCCTTTTATGCCGTTCGATAGCGAATTCTACCGAGTTGACCCCCCTTAATTTCATACTTTTAATTTCGTTAACCAGTTGCCGGGTGGTAAGCGCTTCCATATCATTGCGCTCGATTTTATAGTCGGTGGGGGTCATGTTCAGTGTGGTGTCGATGCGGTATCCTTTGGTGATGAATTCCTTGTCATTTACAAAAGTTCGTTTCCAATAGTTGTTGATGATCCATCGCATGGAATCCTCATCCCAACTGATGCTTTCAGCAGTGATTTTTTCAACCAGCTTCTGATCTTTGAATTTTTCGATCGTGAATTGGGAGCCGATGTTGTTTGAACTGAAGGTACTCATGTAGATGTAGACTCCGGGTTCGATCTGTCGGTGTATGTTTCTTTCTATCTGGAACTTGCCTTGGTTGATGTAGTGGTTCCGGAAATCGATCCGTTCGCGGTTGGCCGAAGGGATGACGAAATTGCCCAGGAACCAGGAGAAGAAGGCAATGACCGCGGCCGAAACCAGGTAGGGGCGCATCAGCCGCCTGTACGAAACCCCGCTGCTCAGGATGGCTATAATTTCGGTATTATAAGCCATTTTGGAAGTGAAGTAGATTACGGCAATAAAGGTAAAAAGCGGACTGAAGAGATTGGCGAAATAAGGGATGAAATTGAGGTAATACTTGAATATGATGTCATTCGTGGGGATATCTTTTGATATGAATTCATCGAGGTTTTCAGAAATGTCGAAAACTATGGCAATGCTGATAATCAGAGCGATAGAATAAAAAAAGGTGCCCAGGAATTTCCGGGATATATAAAAGTCTATGATTTTATAATACTTCATTTTTTACAAACGGTGCTTCAATGCGCGGACCATCTCCTCTTTCCAGCCTTTGAAAGTGTCTGCTACAATCTGCCTACGGGCTTCATCCACAAGCCACATGTAAAATGCCAGGTTATGCTGGCTGGCAATCTGGGCGCCCAGCATTTCGTTTGAAATGACCAGATGTCGCAGATATGCTTTGCTGTAATGGTGGTCGACAAAGGAGGTTCCTTCGGGATCCACGGGGGAATGGTCGGACATCCATTTGTTGTTGCGGATGTTAATGGTTCCCCGTTTGGTGAACAGCATTCCGTTTCGCCCGTTGCGGGTGGGCATCACGCAGTCGAACATGTCCACTCCCCGGTCGATGGCCTCCAGAATATTAACCGGTGTGCCCACACCCATGAGGTAGCGGGGTTTGTTTTCAGGCAGTTCTGCATTGACAACTTCCAGCATCTCATACATAACCTTTTCCGGTTCACCCACCGCGAGCCCGCCAATAGCATAACCGTCTGCATTATATTGGATTACACCGGTAGCAGCTTCCCTGCGAAGATCAGGATAGGTCGCCCCCTGCACGATGGGGAAAAGCGACTGGGGGTATCCGTAGAGGGACCGGGTTTTGTTGAACTGGGTGAAACATCTGTCAAGCCACCGGAGGGTAAGTTCCATCGATTTCAAGGCATATTCACGGGGTGCGTCGCCTGGGGTGCATTCATCAAAAGCCATCATGATGTCTGCACCGATGATGCGTTGGGTGTCTATCACACTCTCAGGGGTAAAAAGGTGATAGGATCCATCGATATGGGATTGGAAACGTACTCCTTCTTCACTCATTTTGCGCAAATCACCCAGGGAGAAAACCTGAAATCCACCGCTGTCGGTAAGAATTGGGCCATCCCAGCCGTTGAAACGGTGCAGTCCTCCGGCATCTTCCAGGACTTTCAAGCCGGGCCGCAGATATAAATGATAGGTGTTCCCGAGGATGATGCGGGCGCCGATATCTTCCTTCAGATCACGGATATGAATTCCTTTCACCGACCCTGCTGTGCCCACTGGCATAAATACCGGCGTGGCAATATCTCCATGACTGGCACAGAGCTTGCCTGCCCTGGCATGTGTGACGGAACAGGTTGATGTAAGTTCGAATTTCATTTCTGCTTTTTGACTGCAGCAAAGATAATTATTCTGCTAAATTTGCGGCTAAAACAGGATTATGCTTCATGAGCTGATGACTTTTTTTCAGACAGCCCTCCCCTTTGAGTTGATCATGGCGGGATTACTCCTCGTAGTGTGGATCATAGTCATTATCCATACCCTGTTATTCTATTTCAGACTCTCCCTTTTCCGGGCGCCCCGGATTCTACCGTCTGAAATCCCGTTGACGATCCTCATGGTGGAACGTAACGAGGAGGAAAACCTGTCGAAAAACCTTCCGGGATGGGCATCTCTGGCCTATCCCTCTTACGAAGTCTTGGTAGTGGATGATTTCTCGGGCGACAATTCGCTCTCAGTAGTTGGACTGATGAAGGTGAACTTCCCAAGGATCAGACTTACCGGCTTGAACCAGGAAACCCGCTATTCCCAGAAATTGTCAAGAAATCTTGCTCTGAAGGGCGCCTCCTTTCCAGAAGTGGTCTTCGTCTCCCCTGCCATGGTGATGCCCTTGCAACATTGGTTGCCAGGAATTGCTTCCGCCTTTTCCCGGGGGAAGAAAATGGTGGTGGGATACATTGCCACACTTCCCGCGAAAGGTTTTTATCATTTGTTATACCGTGTGGAATCGTTCTTTCAACAGGCCGACAGCATGGCTTTCTGCCTGAATGGTCTCCCCTATGTGGTCAACGAGGAAAACATAGCCTTCCAAAAGCAAGCCTATTTTAACATCAACGGATTTGCAGGAAAAATTAGGGAGGAATACCTGAATATGGAGTTGATTTTCAACAAGGTGATTCGGAGCAGGGAGACCACCATCCTTCCCTTTGCCGCTCATTCGCTTCAACGGGAGATGAAAATCGGAAAATCAGAGTTCAGGGACCTCCTCTTCAGGTCTTACAAACTGACGGACTACCTCCGCTTCGGAAAAAAACTGGTCATCAGGCTCTTTGAGTGGATGAGGATCATTTACCTTCCTCTATTTGCTGTCTCTTTTTTCATTCTGCCCGTGTGGTGGCCGCTATTGGCGTCGTTGCTCTTTATCCGGTTTCTTTTTATGGCCGTCAGCATTAAACGGATATTAAACCACCTGCAGGAACCTAAAATTTTCTTAACTTCGTTGATCTATGAGGTGATATCGCCTTACTAT
>CAZLDP010000139.1:0-6889 GCA_964558145.1 uncultured Prolixibacteraceae bacterium
GTGTACACCCCCATAAGTTATACACGGAGTGATTTACGGAAAATAAAAATTACAGTGGTGAAGAAATGAAAAAAGGACGCTGGTTTGAGCGGCCACTCTGCCAGCGTCCCCAAGTGAAATAAACATTAATTTAAATCGAAGTAAAACTATGAAAAAAACTGAACCATTGCAACGGTGCCAAAAGTACCGGGTGCTAAAGAAAATGTTTTTAATTATGAGACTGTTAATCTTAATGTTTTTCATTGCGCTGATGCAGGTTTCAGCCGGGTCGTATTCCCAGATGACGCGACTGAACCTAAAGTTTGAAAACGAAACCCTCGAATCCGTTTTCAGCAAGATAGAGGCGAAATCAGAGTTCTCGATTTTTTATAAGAACGATCTGATAAAAAATTCAGGGAAGGTTAGCGGGAGTTTTGAGAATTCAAGAATTTTCGACATTCTGAACCAGGTTTTGGCGAATTCCGGACTGGATTATATTGTAAGGGATAAGCTGGTAATGATTATTTCGCGGGAAGAAGGTACAGGCAGGGAGGTTGATTTGGGTGAATTGGAGGTTATTCAGCAAAAGAGTGTTTCAGGGAGAGTTACCGATAAAACGGGGAGTCCGCTTCCGGGGGTGACCGTGGTGGTAAAAGGGACTACTGCAGGGACCATCACTGACGTTTCCGGTGATTATTCATTAAAAAATGTAGATCCCGGTTCAACGATCGTCTTTTCTTTTGTGGGGATGGTTACACAGGAGATTGTGGTTGGAAAGCAGTCTGTGATTAATGTTACACTGAAAGAAGAGACCATCGGCATCGATGAGGTGGTTGCAATCGGGTACGGAACAATAAGGAAAAAAGACCTGACAGGTTCTGTCAGTTCGGTTAAAGGTTCAGCGGTCGAAAACGAAGCTCCAAACAATATACAACAACTATTGCGAAGTAATATCGCCGGTTTGAACATTGGAATGGTCACATCGGCAAAAGGAGGTGGAAGTATAGAAATCAGAGGGCAGAGAACCCTTAAGGCAGGAGCTTCGCCGCTTATCGTGCTTGACGGAGTGATCTTCAACGGCGATCTAAACGACATTAATCCCGTAGACGTTGAAAGTGTGGATGTACTGAAAGATGCCAGTTCCGCAGCTGTCTACGGGGCAAAATCGGCAAATGGTGTTGTCATCATTAATACGAAGGTTGGAAAAGCATCTAAGCCAACAATCGGAATTAATGTCAATACGGGAATTACCTCTTTGTTCCGTTCTGCAGAAGTCTACTCCCCGACAGAGTTTCTGGACTGGAGGACAGATGTTTTATACAGTATTAACAGAAGTGCCAAACCCTATATGTATAATGATCCCAGAACATTGCCTTCAGAAATTTCTGTTGATGAATGGTTGGCATATGATGCCTCCCAGGGAGATAATGTTGAGGTCTGGTTAAGAAGAATAGGATTATCGGATATTGAAATAGCAAATTACAAAAAGGGACAAAGTACTATCTGGAAGGATATGGTTTTCCGGACCGGACTGGAACAGGATTACAATATCAGTCTTTCCGGAAAAACAGACTTACTTACCTATTACTGGTCCCTTGGATATACCAATAATGAAGGTGTTGTAGTGAATGATGATTATTCAATATACCGAAGCCGTATGCGACTGGAGGCAAAGGTCACCAACTTTCTCACGGTAGGATTGAACTCGCTGTTCTCTTTGCGCGATGAAAGCGGTTATCCCGTCACCTGGAATATGTACGATAACATATCTCCCTGGGGGCAACCAACCAATGAAGACGGCACCTATAAAATCTATCCGACCAATGATGGTGTAGCTGCCCGACATCCCCTTGTCGACAGTTATTATGCGGACAGAAAGTACATGTATAAATCATTTGATAATGTTGTCTTTGCCAAAATTACGCTGCCGTTTGAAATTACATACGAATTTAATTATTCACCCAGATTCACAAATAACGAATTGTTCCAGCACCAGTCTTCCGACCATCCGGAATGGGGATTGGTAGGGGGAAAGAGTTCCCGGAATACTTCAAATGGTTTTATTTGGCAAATCGACAACCTGCTTAAATGGAAGAAAACCTTTAATGACAATCATCAGATTGACATAACTTTATTGGCCAATGCAGAGAAAGCACAGGCCTGGAGTCAGAACATGAGTAATGAAGGTTTCGTCCCCAGTGATGTTCTGGGATACCATTATGTGGGTTCCGGAACAGTGCCCATAATTTCAAGTAATGATACTTACAGTACGGGAGATGCATATATGGGCAGGGTATTCTATTCGTATAAATCAAAATATCTGATAACCGGAACTATCCGAAGGGATGGATATTCGGCCTTCGGAATCAAAAATCCACGGGCAACTTTTCCGTCTGCAGCCATTGGTTGGGTGTTTACAGAAGAACCTTTCTTCCGTTTTTCAGCGATGAATTACGGAAAACTCAGGCTGTCGTGGGGAGCGAACGGGAACAGGGCAATAGGTATTTATGATGCCCTTTCTTCAATGGGAAACGGAATGATTACTTATGTCAACTCAACAACAGGTGCTGTTTTTCAGCAATCTTACCTTAATGCATCAAGAATGGGCAATAATTTACTGAAATGGGAAAAGACAAACTCATTTAACCTTGGATTGGATTTATCATTCTTCGAAAGTGATCTGAATACTACAATTGAGTTATATTCAATGAATACGGAGGATTTGCTTGTTGATCGCTCACTTCCTTCAATAACAGGTTATAATTCAGTTGCAAGTAACCTGGGGCAGGTCAATAACAAAGGGATAGAGCTCACCATAAACTCCACAAACCTCAAATCAAAGAATCTGACCTGGAAAACAATGTTCAATTTTTCCCTGAACCGTAATAAAATTGTATCTCTTTACGGGAATATGGTTGATATTCTCGATGCTTCAGGAAAGGTCATAGGTCGGCGGGAAGCTGATGATATCGGCAGTAAATTGTTCATTAATCATGCCATTGACGAAATTTGGGATTATAATTTAATCGGGGTATGGCAGGCCGGGGAAGAAACAGAAGCCGCAAAATATAAACTGGCGCCGGGTGATTTTAAACTGAAGGATGTGGACACAAGTTATACATTTACCAATACCGACAAGGAATTCCTGGGATTTAAAAAACCGCGTTTCAGATGGTCAATCCGAAATGATTTCAACATTATGAAAAATATCAGTTTTTCATTTTCCATATACTCGTATTGGGGTTATAAAAACGTATTTAATGAAGCAAAACATAATCCGACCATGACGCTCGACCGGTTCAATTCGTTCAAAATCCCATACTGGACTTCTGAAAATCCGAGGAATGATTTCGCCAGACTGAATTCCAACATGGCTGGTGTTGCTTATGATGTGTGGTGGGATAAATCTTTTATCCGCCTTGATAATGTTTCACTCAGTTATAATTTCCCCAAAACGCTGCTTCAAAATTACAACATTCAAAACCTTAAAGTTTTGTTGACTGCACGCAATGTAGCTGTATGGACCAGGGAATTCATGTTTTGGGATCCTGAATATACAGGGCCTACTCCTTCATACGTTACCTTGGGGATTAATGTCACTTTGTAGTTTTTTGTTTATAATAATTAAAAATTACTAATATGAAAATGACAAGCAGAATCTTAAAATACAGAATAATATCCTTATTCTTGACAACAATAATCATTGTTGGATGTTCTGAAGAATTTTTAAAACCTGAACCTCTTTCTTTCATAACTACAGAGGCTGGTTTGGTTGATGCAAAAGCGATGTATTCCACACTGGCTTACAGTACGATCAGAATACGGAATCATTACATGGACGGGACCTTTGCTCCTCCGATGTTCACCGAGACTTTGTTTTCAGAAGTGATGGTTGACGGAACCAGTGACAAAACCTTTCCGTCTAGAGACATGAATCGTCTTGTTATTCCTGATGGCGTGCTCACTGATGCGAGTTACAACCGGATCGGTCATTGCTGGGATTACGCATATCTGGGGATAAAAAGTGCATCTATCGTGATTACAAACATCGATCAGCCAAAGTATAAGAGCGATAAGGAAAAAAATGAGGTTTTGGGAACAGCTTATTTTCACCGGGCATTCTGGTATTATTTACTGGTTCACCAATTTGGTGATGTTCCTTTTATTAATGAACAAATAGCAGAACCAAAACTTGATTTTTATTCTACAGAACGGGAAGTAATTCTGCAGAAAATAAAACAGGATCTGGAATTTGCCATAAACTGGGTTCCTGTAAATGTAAATAAAGGAATGGTCTCAAGAGGTGCATGCAACCATCTTTTAACAAAGATATACCTTGCCTTGGGAGAATTTGACAATGCCATCACCTCTTCCTCTGCAGTTATCAACGGAGGGTATTCATTAATGACCAGTCGTTTTGGATCTGACAAAGCAGATGCTTCCAAAAATGTTATATGGGACCTCCATCGACCGACCAATAAAGTACTCCCGGAAAACAAAGAAGAAATTTTTTCTGTGATAGACCGGTATGGCTTATCAGGAAATTTAAATGCCGGAGCTACTTTTTTGTATATTTTCGGCACTTATTGGGGAGGCCCCACGGTACTGACCCCGACCGGTAAGCGAGGTACCTCTGATGCCGTGGGAGCGGAAATTCCACAGGTTGAAACCTACGGACGGGGTGTGTGTAAAGGACGGGGGACCAACTACAGCACACGTTTTATCTGGGATGACCCGAATGATCTGCGACATGCACCTGGAAACTGGGTAAAAATGGAAGACCTGGTTTACAACAATCCAACCTTAAAGACTCAAAATGATCCTTATTATGGAAAACATATACAATTCAGGGACAGTAACGGCAAAATCCTGGTTGGCGATACTATTCGCAGTTGGTCAGGCGGATGGCCACATTACAAGTTCCACAGTCCCGATCCCTACCGGACACAGTCGCGCGGAGGAAACACCGACTGGTATGTTTTCCGGTTGGCGGAAACTTATCTGTTGAGAGCAGAGGCATATTACTGGAAGGATAATATTCCGGATGCCTTGAAGGATTTGAATATGGTCAGGCAAAGAGCAGGGGCTGCACCATATACCAATACTGCTGACTTTAACATCGGAACAATTCTGGATGAAAGAGCCCGGGAGCTTTTTTATGAAGAACCCAGGAATTGTGAACTGACTCGCATTGCATTTTTACTTGCAAAAACGGGAAAATCGTATAAAGGGAAGACATATAACCTTTCAAACTTTTCCGAATCCAATTTTTGGTATGATCGGATCATGGAAAAAACTGAGTTCTTCAACAAAGGAGTTACTACACTTGCAGGAGATTTCTTTACACTCAGTCCATTCCATGTCTTATGGCCTGTACCACAAACAGTTATTAATTCCAACTCAAAAGGAGTCATCAATCAGAATAAGGGATATACCGGATATGAAAACAACGTTCCTCCTTTGAAAACCATACCTTAAAGTAACTGCTGGAGAACTCAGTTCCCGGAGGGAATGATATTCCCTGGCCTGCAGAACAATGCTGCTGATCCCTGTGAAACGTCGCAGGTTCGTACAGGCATCTCTTGATGAATTCAACTGATCCTATATGAGTTCATGATCCGTCAGGGAAATGCATTCTTACTGTGTAAAAAATAGAGTGGTGTTTGACAAATTGATCCAATGAGAGAATCATTCATAAAAGACAAATTAAAGGTTGAAATCTTCGGGAAGACAGAAGAAATGGGACAGGAAGCAGCCTCATTCGTTGCTGATAACCTGAACAGCGCAATAAAGGAAAAAGGGCATGCCAATCTAATTCTTGGAACGGGTACCTCGCAATTTCCGCTTCTTGAGGTCCTTCTGAAAAAAGACCTTGACTGGGACAGAATAAACCTTTTCCATCTCGATGAATACATCGGAATACCAGATGTTCATCCTGCAAGCTTCAGGAAATTCCTCAGGGAACGCATAGTTGAAAAGATAAAGCCGAAAAATGTCTTTTACCTGAACGGGGACGCTGAAAACATCGACAAAGAAATCAGGCATTATGAGAAAATGCTTAAAGAATACCCTGTGGATGTTGCATGCATCGGGATCGGTGAAAACGGACATATAGCATTTAATGATCCCTACATCGCAGATTTTAACGATCCTGAATACCTGAAAGTGGTTGAAATTGACGAAGCCTGCAGAAAACAGCAGGTTGGAGAAGGGTGGTTCATGGATATTGAGCAGGTTCCTTCAAAGGCAGTTACTTTAACCGTGCCAGCCATCATGGATTCAAGGGTTTTATGTTGTACTGTTCCCGATGAACGCAAATCGGAGGCTGTTTTTAAAACGCTTTTCGGTGAAATTGATATTTCCTGTCCGGCATCGATATTGAGGAAACACGACAATGCCGTGCTGTTTCTCGATTGTTTTGCTGCAAAAAGAATAATTAACCAAAACATTTAATGTTACTGAAAATGAAACGGCGACTTTTCTTCAAAAATGTGCTGGCCACTGCTGCCGGTGCTGTTGTTATCCCCACAGTTATTCCCTCGCATGTTCTCGGAAAGAATCCTCCGAGTGACAAAATCAACATCGGTCAGATAGGATGTGGCCGGATTGCAATGAGCCTTGACCTTCCGGCAATTTTTAAGTTTGATTCTGCAAGGGTTGTTGCTTGCAGCGATGTGGACAGTAAACGTATGAAAGAAGGTAAAGATAAAATTGATCAGTTCTACACTGATAAAACAGGGCAAGGTAATTACATGAATACAAAAATGTATGGTGATTACCGGGAGATGTTATTACGGTCAGACATTGACGCAGTGGTAATTAGTACTCCGGATCACTGGCATGCACAACCAACGATCGAAGCGGCTCTTGCCGGTAAAGATATCATGCTGCAAAAGCCTTTTTCTTTAAC
>CAZLDP010000140.1:0-6817 GCA_964558145.1 uncultured Prolixibacteraceae bacterium
GACTGCTATAGATGCGTGCACCCAGGCCCAGACCGTGCGCTGCCACAAACATGCTCTCAGTGGCCAGGCCACAGTCGAAATCAGGGGTGGCGCCACTTTCTGATTCTTTGCCCGATACCACCACAAGCACATTCCCCGGAACCACATCGCCAATGACCTCCTTCATAACGGCTTCATCCCTGACCACCGTGAACCTCCAAGGCTGTAAGTTCCTGGCGCTCGGCGCCTTAACGCCGCACCGCAGGATCTGATCAAGTTGCTGGTCCGTCACTGCTTCAGAAGAATAGACCTTCTCCGAATAACCGGAAAGAATCACCCGGATCACACTGTTGTCTGACTCCTGGGCGACCAAATTGGCCACAGCAAACATGGCCAGCAAAAACGAAAACAGTTTAATCTTCATGGGTCCAAATCATTTTAAGTTATTTCAGCATAAAATTACGGAAATAACTGAAAGATCCGGCATGGGAGATCCTGATTCGGGGATATCAGTCACCCTGTAATTTCATCCTGAACCGGCTGTTTTCTGCAGGGAGGCAATGGTCGGGGTCCCCGCCTACATCGGAATCAATATCCTGTTGCAGTGGTAAAATCAGAAATGATCGTTTTCTGCTTATATACAGCGCCAAAACCGTCGGTCGCCCTGATTTCAAGCTCAGCATCCGGATTCACCATCTGGTAAAGATAAAGATGCTTGCAGACCGGGCTGTAATTTTCAGGGTTCCGGTTAAGAACCCCGATGTGATACCCCAGACTCCAGGCATCCCGCATCGTAGCAGGCAAAGGGGTGAGGGCGCCTGTTTTTACTCCGTTTTCGTAAGCTTCCACCTTCCACCGGCTGTCGGCATTCCACACATTGGCCACCACCGTTTGGCTGCCCTGGTTGTAAGTGAAATAACCGTAAGTACCCCCAAATGATGCATCGCCCCAATGAAGTCGGATCTGGTAATCCTTTTCGTACCTGACCGACTTATAATACCAATCCTTCAGGCTGTTGCCGCTTACCCGGTATACGGCATAGCCGTTCGGCGTACCGTCGCCGTTGATCGTCGATCGCCACCATGCCCCACACGCACCTGCATGAACATGCTCCCAGGCATTTACCGGATTGGCATGCAAATAGTTCTCCGTGTAATGGGTGTGCCCGCTCATCAGGTGTACTTCGGCAAATCCCTGTAAGGCATCCAGAAACAGGGAGCGGTTCTTCACACTGGAAGTACCCCTGACCGGGATATGGAAGAACACGATAACCATCTTACTTTTTGGAACATATTTCAGATCCTGCTTAAGCCATTCGATCTGACTGGCTGTGAATCCACCTCCATAGTCAGAAGAATTGGTATAAATCACATTGTCGAGACACACAAAATGGACATCGCCCCTGTTAAAAGAGTAATTCACGGGACCGAACACCTTTGAGAAATCAGTGATGGTCCGGGGCAGACTGGTATGGGTTCCCGGCACCTTGTCGTGGTTCCCGATGGTGGTGAAAACCGGCATTCGTGAGGATCCCATCAAAGCTTTCATCTGGTCAAAAAGGAGAGGCTTATCGCCTGTCACATCTCCCATGACCAACCCGTAAACAGCTCCCTGAAACGAATTGGTGAACGTTTTGAGGTCGTCCATGGTTTCGTACTTGAACCGGTTAAGCTCATCGTTGTTGGTTACCTGCGGGTCGCCGATACATACCAGTGTAAATTCAGTTTCGGTAGCAGGGAGCTTTTTCAACTTAAAATCGTGGCGGCGTTTGGCCCCAATCGGGGAATAGAACAAGGCCATCTGTCCGGTGGCGCTTACTGTGGGAACCTCATAATCAGAAGGAACTGAGAAGTGGACAAACTCTGCGCCTGCACTCTTCTTCATCTGGTAGATCCCCTTTGCATTGGTTAAGGTACACTGAAAGCCATCGCTTACCACCACTCCCGGTACAGGATTTCCGTTCTCATCGACGACAAGACCATACAGGTCCATCCCCGGATCGGGGACGATCTCCCCCACCCCAGGCTTTTCTTCCGGTTCATCCACAGGATCGTTGTGGCATCCCGCAACAAACCACATTATCCATGCGGCCAGGAGACACAGGATTAACCTCCGGGGAACGGTCGCATAACCAATCTTTATCTTATGTACACAATGTGCTGTCATTTTTATCCTTTTTATAAAGCCTGAAAAAAGCAAAGAAAAGGATCTACTTCCTTCTATTGTCAGTAAAAAACATCAAATTGATCAATCCCATCCCGGATTTTGCGGGAGCAGGTTGGGATTTAGTGTGATGGCGCTCTGTGGTATCGGCCTCAGGTATTTTTTGTCATCCCAACTCCTGGTGATGACAGAGGCCCAGTTCAGGTAACCCGAGGTTCCCTCCGTGAGCCGGATATTGGCACCCAGAATCACATATTTCACACCCGGGGTGGTAGTGGCAGGCAGTTTATCCACGATGCACACGTCGGCTTTCCCGTCGCCGTTCAGGTCATAGTTGACATTCTTGGCCGGAATGTAAATACCAAGCCAGGGCGATTTGGCCGAAGATAGAAGATCTCCCAGTCTCCACCGCATAAGATCCTGATACCGATGACCCTCGAAGCAGAGCTCAATGCCACGTTCCCTCCTGATTTCAAGGAGGTATTTGTTGGATATTCCGGTGAAGAAATAAGTCTGAAGATAGGGATCGGCATTGACGGGTTCAGCACCAGAGACGCCTGCACGGGCTCTGAGCGGCCTGATGGTCATATCCCATTCCGCACTTCCGAACTGGCCCAGCTCAGCTTTGGCTTCCGCATAATTGAGGAGTACCTCGGCGTACCGGATAATTGGAATATTATTGGTGCACTGCCCCTGACCATCGTGCCACGAATCGTCAAGACTCCATTTCATCACGTGGTATCCTGTCAGCGTAACCGCAAAATCGGGAGGGGCGATGGTGCCGTTTTTCCGGTAATACCCTTCGGTGCGGATGGTCTGGCTCAGCCTGAAATCCCTGTTTTTCATCTCGTTATAGAATTCCATGGTCTCATATCCGGCTTTTTCCGTAAACCGGCTGCCATCGCGCATCAGATAGGTATTGACAAAAGGCCTCACCAGCGACCAGCGGCTGCCATTGGTCTGCGAATTGAAATTCCAGGTCAGGTCGTGCCACACCCTCGACTCGGTATTCATCAAGCGGCCAAGGATCACTTCTCCGGCAATTTTGGGCATCCCCGACATATTCTCCGTGATAAAGAGCGTGCGGTAATCGCTTTCAGGCTTGCCGGTATTGTAAAGCTGATACTGCTTCGAATCGATCACCGCTTTCGCTGCATTAGCCGCTTCCTGCAACCAGGCGGCGGCATCGGTAAGGCCCAGTCCGGTATGGTACTTCCGGTAGGTACCTTCAAAAAGGCAAATCCTCGATTTCATAGCCAGGGCAGTAAACCTGTTGACCAGACTGCTGTAGGTATCTTTGGTTTCCCGCAGATGAGTAGCGGCGAAATTGATGTCTTCGAGCACCTTGCCCATAACAAATTCCCTGCTGTCGCGCGGCTTGTTCAGCTCCGGATCATCCGGATCGAGCGCTTTGTCATACCAGGGCACCGCCCCAAAGGTCTGTACCTTCTGGAAATAGAAAACCGCCCTCCAGAAATGGGCCAGTCCAAGGTAATGATTCAGCGCTTCGGCTGAAACAGGAGTATTGGCAGCTTTCTCAAGGAAATAGTTGATGTTACGTAAGCTGCTCCAGTTGCTGATTCCCCATCCGCCCTGTTCAACTGGGCCCCATTTTCCCGAGAGGAATGTGCCCGGCGTATTGATCGCTGCATAATCCGACATGCCGTCATCTTTGGCAATATCATCCGCCGTAGGTAATTGGTCGACATAAAAGGAATGGGAATAGATCTTCAAATCGTTTTCCGAAGTGAAAAACGTGGAGGCATTCAATTGATGAATGGGTTCCTTCTCCAGTAAATCTTCACATGCAGTGAGCATTATACCGGTAAACAGCAGTGATCCTATGAATAAATTTTTCATAATGCCTTGTTTTAAAATGTGATATTAATACCAAGCGTGATGCTTTTTAACATCGGATAGCTGTAGCCGTCCTCCACATTGTTATTGGTTGCCTGATCCGGATCACCCGACTCAATCACTTCAGGGTCGAAATTGGTGGTATGCTTGGTCAGTCCAGTCAGTGTCCAAAGGTTCTCACCCGACACATAGAATTTCAAACCTCCTATCTTCATCCTTGAAAGCAGGGATTCAGGCAGGGAATAATCAAGACTGAGGGTTTTCAGCCTGACATACTTCGCATCCTGCAAATAGCGGTTGTTTTTCACCCCCATCGGTTTCGACGTGGAATTAGCCAGATAGGTCCGTTGACGAGGCCAATAGGCATTGGGATCCTCGTTAACCCCTTCAATCCAGGTGTTCCCGATCTGGTCGGTCGGATAATAGCCGTAATGACGGTTGTACTGCCCGTAGAAATAACCCGATTCAATATTCGGGTACCAATCCCTTTTCCCAACGCCCTGAAAGAAGAGGTTTAATCCTATACCCTTGTAGTTTGCTCCTGCATTGATTCCGAAACGGAACCTTTCCCTGTCGTTGCCGATTATGCTCAGGTCGCCGTGGTCGGTCAGGGTATTGGCACCCCGGTATATCTCATTGTCGCCGTTCAGGTTCTTGAACTTGAGGTCGCCGGGCAGGAGGATCTTGCCTTTTGAAACGGCCAGTTTTGACTGGTCGGGATGAGCGGCAATCTCTTCAGGAGTGGAAAACAATCCTTCGATGGTGTACCCCCAGATGTCACCCAGCCGCTGCCCCACATAATAGGAACTCAGGAACTGGTTTTCGTTGCCAAGGTATTTGGTAATCCAGCTCTGGCTGTCCCAAAGCATGAATTTGAAATTATAGGAGAAATTGTCGTTCCCCACGCGTACGCGGTCTTTCCAGCCGAGCGAGATCTCCCAGCCGATGGTCTTCAGGTCGGCATAGTTACCTTGGGGAGCACTTGTTCCCAGCACTTGCGGAAGATCAGGACCCAGCACGTACATGTCGGTCGTATTTCTTCTGTACCAGTCAAAGGTAAGGTTGAACCTTCCCATGAACAAATCGGCATCTATTCCGGGATTAAATGTGGTCGACTTTTCCCATGTCAGGTTATCAGGGATCAGCTTCGGAAGATTGGTGTAAGTCTGGAATCCCCCGTCGAGCAGAATGGAGGTTTTAGCCACATTCATCAGCTCGAGGTAAGAATAGGGATCTACGTTCCCGTTCCCCAGCGTTCCCGCTGAAAAACGGAATTTTAAATTGTCGAGCCAGCTTTTGGCACCTTTCATAAAGACTTCGTCGGAAATGCGCCATCCGACGGAGGCAGAGGGAAAAATCCCCCACTGTTCGTTGGTCGGAAATTTGGAGGATCCGTCGTAGCGCGTGCTGAATTCAAACAGGTATTTCCCCTTGTAGGCATAATTCAAACGGGTGAAAAGCCCGAGAAAACCCCAGTCGATGCTGCGCTCCTCCATCACGTAGTTGATACCGTCCATCAGAATGAAGTTCGGCTTGTCGGGATAAAGGTAGTTGTCCCTCCTGTTGTAAAGGTTCCGGCGGTTTGAGGATTCCACATTGGCACCCACAAGGAGGTTCAGCGAATGGTTGTTCCCTATTTTCGGGGTATAATTACCCGTAAGGTTACCCACAAGGAAATTGGTTTCCTGGTTCCACATCCTGCGGAGCGACTGCCCTTTTTCGGCAAACAAGGCAGGACCCTCACTGTAGGGTGCATACCGGTTTACCCGGATCCTCTGGTAATCCTTGTAATTAAAGGTGGCATCTCCTTTAAAGGTCAAAACATCTTTAACCGGCGTAAAGGTGACCCCCACAGTATTCCGGACGTTGAACGTGTTGTCATCCTGGGTGGAGTACTTTCCATGGAAGTCACCCACCCCGTTGTAAATCGCCGAATAGGTATAAGTGCCATCGGGGTTGAAGAGGAGGGCCATTGGGTAGCCCTGGTGTTCGAGGTTGCGCTGGATCAGTTCGTCGGCATACGACATCAGCGGATAGTTATAGGTGGAATAATCGACACTGAAATTGTTGTCTATAATCAGGTTGGGTCTGATTTTGATCTGCCCTTTTGCCCGCAGGTTATACCGTTTAAGGTCATCGGAGTTGTACCGGTAGATCCCGTCCTGCGAAAAATACCTTCCCGAAAGATAATAACTGGCAATGTCGCTTCCTCCGTTGATGCTCAGCTTGTGGTCGGTGCCCTGCGTCCAGTCCTTGTAAGTCAGCTTGTGCCAGTCGGTATTCCCGAAATACTCATAGCGACCGTCGCTGTTGACCCTGACACGCGGCAGATCGGGATTGTCATTTCTTCTCTTCAGTTCCTCGTACCATACCCTGTTAAAAGGGAAGATGTTGTTGATGGTTGTCGGGTCGGAAGCCGAATAGTCGTTGTAACCATAATAGAAATTGAGGAACGAAGTGGTCCATTCATACCCATTGGTCACCAGCGAAGGTTCCACAGTGCGGGTAAGGAACGAATAATTCCCGTCATAATTGACTTTGATATCTCCCCTGGCAGCCTTTTTGGTGGTAATCAGCACCACCCCGAAAGTACCCCTTGCCCCGTAAACGGCGGCCGAAGAGGCATCCTTCAGCACCGATACCGTTTCAATATCCTGGGGATTCAGAGTAGCAGGATCGCCTTCCACTCCATCGATCAGGATCAGGGCGTTTCCCCCCGCCCCGATGGAGGTTTCCCCCCTCACATTGTAACTCGCTTCACGGCTGGGTTTCCCGTCCCGCATGGTTATATTCAGGTTGGGAATCTGTCCCTGCAAAC
>CAZLDP010000141.1:0-6811 GCA_964558145.1 uncultured Prolixibacteraceae bacterium
TTTATGAATGTCATTCCGTTTGGCCATGAATTTCTTTTTGAGTGTGCAATTTAGATTTTTCCGCACTGCTGGAGCCAAAAACAAATGCCGATTCATCCTTATTTCATATAATAATAATATGTCATTCAGTCCGAATCCCTATATTTTCGGGAAGGAACAGGCACAACCATCTATCCGAAATCTCTGATAATTTCCTATTAAAACCCGATTAATTTTTGCTTATTATTTTTTTCAGGAAAAGATATCGAATTAATTTTTTTAAATACTTTTACCCCCGGATGATCTTATCCGAAAGTTCCATTTTCCAATTCACAAAAAACCTTTTTATGAAAAAAATGTTATTTCTGGCCCTTTTGATGGCTGGTTTAGTTTTGTTTTCGTGTCAGAAAGAAGAAGCTCCTGAGATGGAAGAACTAACCTCTGACGTAGTGAAGTATTCATCGCAAGTGATTGAGGGGAAGTTTATTGTTTTGTTTGAGGATGAAGGGATGCTGAAATCAGCGGCCATTGGGGGTAAAGTGGATCCTGAAGCAGTGTTGCAGACTACCCGGAATATGTTCGCCCTGCTTAAGATGCCCATGAGGGAGCCTGATTTTGTATACAGCAGCGCCCTTCGGGGAATCGCTGTAGCAATGACTCCAAATGAAGCCCAGAAAATGGCTGAAACCCCAGGAGTGAAAGGAGTATATCCCGACATGTGGGTTACGTTGGATTTACACACAGCACAGAAGAAGCCCACTCCCCAACCTCCTGCAGCCTCAACTCCATGGGGAATTACCCGAGTGAAAGGCGTCGCGAACTATACCGGTACAGCAAAAGCGTGGATCATCGATACCGGAGTAGATCTTGACCATCCTGACTTGAATGTGAACCAGGATCTGGACTATGATTTCGTCAACGGTGACGCAATTGCCGATGACGACAACGGTCACGGAACGCACTGCGCCGGGATTGTTGCGGCACTTAACAATAGTGTCGGAGTGATCGGCGTGGCTCCGGGAGCTCAGGTCGTACCGGTTAAAGTTTTGAACCGCAAGGGATCGGGAACCATGTCGCAGATTATTGCCGGGGTCAATTACGTTGCATCGAAAAAAACAGCAGGTGACGTGGCCAACATGAGTCTAGGCGGAAGTCTCTATACACCCCTCAACGATGCGGTGAACAATATGGGAATTAAGGTAGCTGTGGCTGCCGGCAATTCAGCACAGGATGCCACCAACTTTTCTCCTGCCAGCGCCTCTGGCCCCAATGTGTACACCATATCGGCTATGGATAGCAAAGATGTATGGGCCTCCTTCTCCAATTTCGGTGCACCGGTCGATTACTGCGAACCCGGGGTAGCTATTTACTCTACTTACAAAGGCGGCGGTTATGCCACCCTGAGCGGTACTTCAATGGCCGCCCCGCATATGTGTGGATTGCTGCTCCTCGGAAATATTGCAACTGACGGTACAGTGATCAACGATCCTGACGGAAATCCCGATCCCATCGGAGTCCACTGACCATAAAACCATTACAGCCGGCCTACCGGTTGTATCCACTCCCCTGTTCAATGCAGGGAAGAGGTGGCATCATAAGAAACAGATTTGAAATGTAAAAAGTGGCTACTGAAACAAAGCAGCCACTTTTTTTCAGGTAACCCGAATAGTAAAACGAGGTAGCTTAGCCGTTTCAATTTTGGTGTGCCATGAATTATTCCTTTTCTGAATTGTTGATCCACACCCGATCGGTCTTTGGGTTTTAGCAGCGTGGTAGAGAAACCGACTATCTCCCGGCAAATTCAAACACTTTTCCGGTGACCCGGAACCGACCGGTGCAAACCTGGGTAGTTGAAGCATCGGCCAAACCGGCGAAACCTGGTTGTTTGCCGCCCACCGCCACTGTAAACCACCCCGGTTCGATGACACGTTGATCCTTGCTGTTGATCATCGACATTTGGCGGGGTTCCAGCGTAAAGGTCACCACCCTTGACTCCCCGGGCTTGAGGGAGATCCTTTCAAATCCCTCCAGTTGGCGGACAGGCCGCGGTGTGGAAGCCTTCTCGTCGGTAAGGTAGAGCTGAACCACCTCATCCCCTGTCCGCTTACCCGTATTGGTAACCTTCACCGACAAAACAAAGGGCTCACCGGAAATGATTTTCTCCGGCATTTTAAGTTCGCTGTAAGCAAAAGTGGTAAAACTGAGGCCAAAGCCAAACGGCCAGAGCGGTTCTCCGGTAAAATAGCGGTAAGTTCGCCCTTTCATGTCATAATTCTCAAAGGGAGGCAACTGATCGACCGACTTGTAATAGGTAACCGGCAGCCTGCCGGCAGGATTATACTCCCCGGAGAGGACAGCGGCTACGGCATGTCCCCCCTCCTGTCCGGGATATCCAGCGGTGAGAATGGCACCGGCCGATTCCGCGGCTTTGTTGACCGACAGAGCACTTCCGTTAAGCAGTACTACCACCACCGGTTTTCCAGTGGCAACCACGTCTGTCAGAAGATCTTCCTGAACTCTGGGCAGATTGAGGTGTGTACGGTCACCGCCCGAGAATCCGTCCACCCTGATGGGCATCTCCTCTCCTTCTAGTCGCTGCGACAAGCCCAGAACCACCACAGCCACATCGGCCTGTCTGACCAGATCCACTGCTTTCTGCTTCATCTGATCGTCGGGAACCGACCAGAGAAACCTGGCATCCCCGTCGCCATACCAGTTTTTATATTCAAAAACGAACTTGTATTTTTTTCCCGCTTCCAGGGTAATCGGTTTTTCCCGATGAAAAGCGTGGTGTTCGCTATTGTGCGACAAGATTCGTTCCCCTTCGAACCACACCTCAAAGGAAGGCATCCCCCAACTGCCCAAGGCATAGCTTCCGGTTACCGGGGGAACCAAATAACCTGTCCAGCGGATGCCGAAATCGTCATCGGGGAGTTCGGGCGACGGAGATCCCGATTCCCAGTAAAAGTCGATCTGATCATCGATACGGACAAATGCAGGTTTCCCCTCAAACCGGGCATTGGCATAGTATTCCCCGGTCACACCCTGTTTCCCGTCGGCGGTCATCAAATAACACGAAGGAATGGGCTCCAGATTGTGGATTCCTTCGGCCAGACAGCTCCCGGGCGCATACAATATCTTCACACGGGGTTCCAGAAGGTCCTTTAAACCCTGCAAAACGGTCACGGGTTTTTGGGGTATTCCGTTGTAATTTCCCAGGAGCGCTTCCGCATTGCCGGCATTGGGACCTACCACTGCAAGAGTCCGGATAGCAGGAGAGAGAGGCAGCAGATTGTTTTCATTTTTCAGCAGGATGATACTTTTGAGGGCAGCTTCCCGTGCGAGGGAATTGTGCACATC
Organism: uncultured Prolixibacteraceae bacterium; assembly: GCA_964558145.1. GTDB lineage: Bacteria > Bacteroidota > Bacteroidia > Bacteroidales > Prolixibacteraceae > UBA1413. Next base: position 3,340 of record CAZLDP010000141.1, read on the forward strand.
GGAACAATTGGCAGAGAAGGGAATCCGGGCATAAGCAACCTTTTCCTCCGGGTCAAACATCCCCAGTTTGAACCGGGCGGTAAACAACCTTTTTACAGCGACATCCAGTTCGCTCTCTGTGATAAGCCCCCGGTTCAGAGCTTCTCCCAGGTGGGGGTAGCTATTCCCGCAATTAATGTCGGTACCGGCTATGACGGCAACTGCCGAAGCTTCCGCAGCATCTTTGGAATACCCCTGGAATTTGAAAAAATCGTTGATAGCCCAGCAGTCGGAAACAATATACCCTTCGAAGCCCCAATCATCCCGCAGAATCTGGTAAAGATAAGGATTCGCGCAGGCGGGGTGGTCGCGAAACTGGTTATAGGCGCACATCACCGACGAGACCTTTCCCTCCACCACCAGGGTGCGGAAAGCCGGCAAATAGGTTTCAAAAAGGTCTATGTCGCTTACTTTGGCGTTAAAGCGATGCCGGAGAGGCTCGGGACCGGAGTGGACAGCATAATGTTTGGCCGTGGCCACCGTTTTCAGATAGTTGGGATCGTCTCCCTGGAGGCCCTTTACAAACTGAAGGCCCATCTGACCGGCAAGGTAGGGATCCTCCCCATAGGTCTCGTGTCCCCTTCCCCACCGGGGATCCCGGAAAATATTGATATTGGGCGACCAGAAAGTAAGCCCCTGGTAGATTCCTCTTTTACCCCTGCGTACCATTTCGTGGTGTTTGGCCCGAGCTTCGTCAGAAATGGCAGTCGCTATCCGGTACATCAGCGCTTTGTCCCATGAACCGGCAATGGTGATCGACTGAGGAAATACCGTGGCATACCCGGCTCTGGCCACCCCATGGAGCGCCTCATTCCACCAGTTATACGCAGGAACCCCCAATCGCGGAATCGCAGGTGCAGTATAAACCATCTGACTGATCTTCTCCTCAGGGGTCATCTGCGATACCAGCCAGTCGACCCGTTGCTCCAGGGGAAGGTGAACGTCCTGATACATGAACTTCAGCCTGTCCTGTCCGGAAGTATGATTCACTGATCCCCACAGGAGAGCCGTGATCAACATAAAACGATACCGTTTCATTTATGTTTGTATATGGTTTGTAACTATAAAAATATCAAAAAAGAAGACCTGAACTGACTATTGCTCCTTTTCTTTTCTCCCCGTAATTCCTTAATTATAAATTTTCAAATCCCCTCATAGCCTGTTTTCACCTCTTTGCCCATCTGCCAGATCTCCATTTCAGCAATGGAGGTACCATCGATCAGGAACCTCAGAGCAGTTTGCATCTTGTGAAAGCCGTATCTTCCCGCGGCGCCGGGATTGAGATGCAACAGATCCAGTTTCCGGTCATAAATAATTTTCAGGATATGGGAATGACCGCAAACAAAGAGTTTCGGAGGATTAGACCGGAGCCTGTCGCGGACCGAAGGATCATAATGACCTGGATACCCTCCGATATGGGTTATCCATACATCCACTTCTTCACATAAGAATCGCTGATTTTGAGGATACTGCATCCTGACTTCCTGTCCGTCGATATTCCCGTAGACAGCACGCAAGGGTCTGAAAGCAGCCAACCGGCCGGCAGTATCCGCATCTCCGATATCACCCGCATGCCAGATCTCATGGCAATTTTCAAAAAAAGAGAATACAGAGTCAGGGATCTCCCCGTGGGTATCAGACAGCAGCCCTATTCGCTTCATTTCAGGAATAATTTCTGTATGGAAGCACAAAATACGTTATTTTAGCAAAAAAATCATATGATGAAGCGATTGGTTCTTGTTCGGCATGCCAAAGCTGTCCAGTGGGGCTATGAGGATGATTTCAACCGTGACCTCACTGAGCGTGGAGTAAGCGATGCGGGGAAAGTGAGTGCTTTTCTCAAAGAGAAAGGAATACGCCCTGATCTGATCATCACCAGTCCTGCCGCCAGGGCATTGCAAACTGCCATGATATTCGCCGGTACATTTAATTATCCTGAAGAAAAGGTAGTGGAAGAGGAGGAAATGTTCCATGGCTTTACCACAGGCGGTTTTCTGGATTATCTCGGGGATATTCCCGACGGGATTGAAACGGTTTTTTTCTTTGGTCATAATCCATCCATTGCCTATTATGCGATCAACCTGTGCCGGAACTTTACCCATGAGGTACCCACCTGTTCTTCCATTGTGATTGATTTTCCTGTAAACAGTTGGAAAGAAACAGAATCCAGAAGCGGCACACTTTTTTTACAGGTCAATCCCAAAGCATTGACTTAAGAAATGGATATTTTTTATCTGGATAAAATTGGCTCCGGGGAAGCCATGCTGAGTCAGGACGAGTCACTTCATGCTGTGAAGGTACTCCGGCTGAAAGAAGGAGATCCGGTTCTTCTGGTGGACGGCAAGGGGAGTCTCCATGAAGGCAGGATCAAAGAGGCCCATCCAAAACATTGCCTGGTTTCCCTTCTGTCGGTAATGAGGGATTTCGAGAAGCGCAGTTACAGCCTTCACATTGGGATGGCCCCTACCAAAAACAATGAAAGAACCGATTGGTTCCTTGAAAAGGCCACTGAAATAGGAATTGATGAATTTTCCCCGCTGATCTGCAGGTACAGCGAACGCAGGCAAATCAACCTGTCACGGCTGCAAAAGGTGGCCATCTCCGCCATGAAACAATCCCTGAAAGCATTTTTGCCGGTTATCCATCCTGAAGTGCCTTTTGAGCGTTTCATCAGAATCCCATATGACGGAAAGAAATTCATTGCCCATTGTTATCCGGGAGAAAAACCTCATTTAAAAGATGTGATCAGCGCCAATCAAAACATCACCATCCTGATCGGTCCCGAAGGTGACTTCTCTCCGGAAGAGGTCAGTCTGGCGCGTCAGCAGGGTTTCCAGGAGATCTCATTAGGAAAGTCACGCCTCAGAACGGAAACCGCCGCTTTGGTCGCCTGCCATACCGCAGCCCTGGTGAATTCGTGAATACCCTAACCACAAGTTGATTTCGTTATATAAAAGAGTGCGATGATTAAACAGATAGTTTTTATTTTGATATTCCTTAGTGCCTTTTGTTCAGCAGGACAGAACACCTCAGTGAAGATCGCCCTGCTGAAATATGGAGGAGGGGGTGATTGGTACAGCGATCCGACTGCACTGACCAATCTGATCGCTTTCTGCAACCGGGAACTGGATGCTGCGATCCATCCTGAATATGCCACCGTGGAAGTGGGAAGTTCCGAGATTCTCAATTATCCCTATGTACATCTTACCGGGCATGGGAACGTGGTTTTTTCTGAAAACGACGCCCGTAATCTGCGTCTTTACATGGAAGCAGGAGGCTTTCTTCATATCGATGACAATTACGGGATCGATCCTTATATTCGAAGGGAGATGAAAAAAGTGTTTCCTGAAAAGGATTTTGTGGAGTTGCCTCCCACTCACCCCATTTTTTCCAAAAAGTTTTCCTTCCCTGAAGGATTGCCAAAAATCCATGA
>CAZLDP010000142.1:0-4342 GCA_964558145.1 uncultured Prolixibacteraceae bacterium
CCTCCCATGCCCGCTGTGATAAATACCATTTTGGTATTGTCGTTCAGCGCCGATTTCACATCATCGAGGTTTTCAATGGCTCGCTGTTTCCCTGTTTCCGGTTTGTTGCCTGCACCCCGTCCTTCGGTGAGCGACGAACCCAACTGAACCTTAATGGGAATCGGACTGGCGGCCAGAGCCTGGGCATCGGTATTGCAAATGATAAAGTCGACATCGTGAATCCCCATCTCATACATGTGGTTGACCGCATTGCCGCCCCCTCCTCCGACTCCGATCACTTTTATGATGGAACCTGGTTTCTTATTAAATTTGAAATTGACTAATTCTTCTGACATAGTAGAACCATTAATGAAAAAATGAATAATTGAAGGTTATACCGGTTGATCGTCATCTTCAAACAACCTTCCAAATTTCCTGTAGAACCAGTTATCCAGTGTGTCTCCTTCGTCGGTCGGTCTGACGGGTTTGCTCCTTTTGGGCGGCACCGGCCGCCGGGGTGCTGTTTTTTCAACAGGCCTCTCCGTTTTCTCGATCGGCAGGGGGTCTTTCTCCTGCGAAGTGGGTTCCAAATCCAGCTCAAAAACATGCTGCCGGGGTTCCTCTACAATTTTCACCCCGGATTGAACTTCATCTGTTTGTTGTTGCTCTTCATACAACCGGAATTGTTCCTCCGACCGGGCCGTTTGTTGACGGATGGTGGGGGCATTTTTAAAGCCTGTGCAAAGTATCGTCACGCAGATGTTCTCGCCAATCGAATCGTCATAACCGTTCCCCCATATGATGTCAGCCTCCTGGCCGGCTTCATTCTGCAAAAATTCAATGATTTCCCCGATTTCCCCGATGGTTATTTCTTCTGTTCCTGAAATGATATTCAGGAGAATATTTTTGGTGCCCTTGATGTCGTTGTTGTCGAGAAGAGGGGAGACCAAAGCCTTCTTCACGGCATTCATCGCCCTGTCGGGCCCAGCGGCAAACCCTGTACCCATGATGAATACCTTGCTGTTGTGCATCACGGTGTACACATCGGCAAAGTCGATGTTGATGTTCCCGTGGAGGGTGATGATTTCGGCCACCCCTTTAACGGCAGTTTTTACGATATCGTCGGCCAGTTTAAAAGCCTGACGGGCCGGAAGGTCCCCATAAATGGCGTGGAGCCGCTGGTTGCTTACAATCAGCATGCTGTCGGTGTATTCGCTGAGTTTCAAGATTCCATCCAGCGCCTGGTTGTATCTTTTCTTTCCTTCGGCAGGAGAAGGTATGGTCACCACGGCGATGGTCAGAATGCCCAGTTCACTGGCAAGTTTGGCGATGACCGGGGCACCTCCGGTTCCCGTACCGCCACCCATACCCGCGGTGATAAACAACATTTTGGTATTCTGCTGCAACACTTCCCTGATGTCATCGTAATTCTCCCGCGCCGCCTCTTCTCCCATTTCCGGTTTGTTCCCTGCTCCCCGTCCTTCGGTCAGGGTAACACCCAATTGAATCTTTACCGGAACGGGACTGTGGGCGAGGGCCTGTGCATCGGTGTTGCATACCAGATAGTCAACCCCTTTTATCCCGGATTCATACATGTGATTCACGGCATTACAGCCGCCGCCGCCAATCCCGGCAACCTTGATGATGGATGAGGTGGAACTGGAAAACTGAAATTTTACAAATTCTTCTGTCATGGGATTAAATTTACCAGTTGTTACTTGGGTTCATCCTCTTCAAAAATGAGGCTGATCTGTTCAGATACTTTTTTCCCTAAGTTACTTAAAAAACGTTTTCCTGACCCTCTGGTTTTCGGATTTTCAGCGAGGCCCTTTCCTCTTGAAGAGTCTGATATCCTGCCGGGCAATGAATTCCGAAGGGCCTCCTGCAACAGTCCCAGGGCTGTCAGGTATCCCGGTTTATCCAGGTCGGGTGTACTGGCCAGCTTCACCTGAGAGAAACCCAGCCGGGCATCCATTCCGGTCCTGAATTTTACCAATTGAAGCAGGTTGACCATTTTAGTGGTTCCTCCTGTAAGTATGATTCCTTGTGGCGACTGGTTCTGGAATCCCGCCTTCTCCACCTGGTAGTAGACGCTATCAATGATCTCTTCGAGCCTCGCCTGGATTATATAGGCCAGGGTTTTAAACGAAATCTCCTTGGGTTCCCAGCCATTGTTCCCGGGTATGGTGACCACTTTTTCCTCTTCCGCAAAATCCCCCATGGCTTGCCCGTACTGGATCTTCAATTGTTCTGCCCACTTCTGGAGGATGGAACATCCTTCCCTGATATCATGGGTGATCACCTCCCCTGCAAAAGGAATAACAGCCACATGGACCAGCCTCCCCTCAGCCCAGGCCGTCATCTTCGTGGTTCCACCACCTATGTCCACTGCAATTACACCCAGATCCTTTTCTTCCTCACTGATAACCGCACCAGACAGGGCCAGGGGGGATAGTACAAAATTCCCAAGAATGAGTCCCACTCGGGCCAGTGCCTTTTCCACACTTTCCTGGTACGACGAGGGGGCAGTGACCAGTGTATAACGGGCAACCATCTTACGCCCTTCATGACCTACCGGTACGGTAACAAACGGATCGTCCCCGATTTCATAACTCTTGGGAAAGAGATGGTAAATTCTATAGCCGGGTTCCAGGGGCATATTCCGGGCCTCATTTTCAAGATAATCGACATCATGCTGGCTGACCAATCCCGACTCAATGTACCGCACACCCTCAAAAACTATCGTTTTAAGGCCCTGCCCGGCCATGGACACATCGATGCTCCTGATCTTCTCCCCAACCTGTCCTTCAAGTTGCGCCACCAGGGAGCGCAAAGCTCCGGCAAATTCTTCGGGATTGATTACCACTCCCCGCTTAATCCCGCGGGAAGCTACCTTGGCTTGCCCGAGGATGACAATTTTGCCGTTCTCATTCTTTTCACCTGCCAGGGCTGTGATTTTGGTAGTACCGATATCCACAACCACTGCAAATTCCTGTTTTGATGCCATATTTCCTGTTTTATTTTGCAATAACCTGATTGTTAAACTTTAAATTGATCCGGCTGTACTTGTTCCAGTTGTGGGGAGTCAGTACCTGGTCGTAGAAAGCCCGGAGATTTCTGAATTTCTCTTCCATATTTCCGGTATCCCCCAATTCGATGACCTGACCTCCGACCAGGGTTGTCATGAGTATATCACCTTCTTCATTGACATGGATCTGTTTTATCTGCGCCTTCCAGAAGCGATTGCCCTGGATGAATTCCACCAGCGGAAGCAACTCTTTTTCGGCCAATGCGGGGGAGATGGGGCCTGTAGCCACTGGAACATCAGCCGCATAACTGAACGAAACCGGTATCCTGTTCCCCTCTTTGTCCATATAATAATTGCCCTGTGGGGAGAAAATCCTCAGCACAGGCACCCTGTGTTTAACTTTCACTGTCACAACTCCCTTGTATCCGGTGGAATCCCTCACGATGCTCCTGTACAGGTCGGCCTTCAGGAATGTCTTGTTTTTGGAGAGTTTTTCCTCGATTGCCCCGATGTTCACTTCTGTCAGCTTTTTCCCGATGAGGTGGGGGTCAGCCAATTTGACCATCCTCACCAGCTCATTCTTCTCAATCCTGATCATTTGATTCCCGGCATACCTGACCGCAATTTCACGGCATTCCACATCTTCTGTTTCACGTGCCGAAAAGGCAAGGGTTACTGCCAGAAGGGCGAGTAAAATCAATCCGCCCCCTATCGATGCTATTTTTTTAAGAACCTGTTTCATTTTTCAGACAGGATATGATTTCTGAAGTCAGCAATTCAATGTCACCGGCGCCCATGGTCAGTACAATTCCAGACCGCGATTCCCTGGCCAGCGAGGCTATTTCACTTTTTTCGGCCAATTGTTTTGCGCGAAGGGTCATCAGGCGCAGGATAAGTCCGGAATCAACGCCGGGAATGGGAAGTTCCCTGGCGGGGTAAATCGGAAGGAGTATTGCCCTGTCGAGGAGGTCGAGGCTCTGGGCAAACTCCCCGGCGAAGTCCCGGGTTCGGCTGTAAAGATGGGGCTGGAAAATGCCGGTGATCTTTTTGCCGGGATAAAGCATCCTCACGGAAGTGATAAAAGCCTTCAGCTCCTCGGGATGGTGTGCGTAATCATCGATGAAAAGGGTGTTTTCATCCTTGTAAAGGATGTCAAATCTTCGTTTCACCCCGGTGTACCGTTCGAGTCCTTCTTTTATTTCCCTGGGCTTAGCACCTGCCAGGAATGCACAAGCGGCTGCGGCCACCGCATTCTCCACATTCAGCTTCCCTGGATAGCTCATCGTGATGGATGGGGTGAGCCCGGAAGGGGTCTTGATCCGGAAGGTGTATTGA
>CAZLDP010000142.1:4352-6783 GCA_964558145.1 uncultured Prolixibacteraceae bacterium
CTTCAGAAAGGGAATAGGTAAATTTTTGCCGGCCGGGTAGCAACTGGAATTCGGAAGCCAGTTCCCGGCGGACTATCAGCGAACCGCCGCTTCTGATCTGACCGGCAAACTGGATAAATGAGGTTTTCATCTCATCGTACCGTCCGTAAATATCGAGGTGGTCCGCATCCATGTAAGTGATAACGGCTACATCGGGAGTAAGCCAAAGGAATGAGCGGTCGTATTCGTCGGCTTCAGTAACTATCCACTGGTCGTCACTGCCGGGAAGGATCAGATTGCTGTTGAAATTCTTGGAGATGCCTCCCAGAAAGGCTCCGCATCCCGTGGTTGAGAATTTGAGGATGGTGGCTGCCATTGTGGAGACCGTGGTTTTCCCATGGGTTCCGGCCACAGCCAGACACTTTTTACGGTTGCAGATCATACCCAGAACTTCCGACCGTTTCAGGATGGTAAAACCGTTGTCAGCCAACCATTCCCACTCCCCGAACCGGTCCGGAACGGCTGGGGTAACGACCACCAGGGTGGTCTGTCGCTCTCCGGCATGTGCCTCCACATTCGCTCCCAGATCTTCGAAATGGATGTCAATCCCTTCCTGTTGCAATTCCCCGGTCAACCGGGAAGGGGTGCGGTCGTATCCGGCCACTGCAAATCCGCTGTGCCTGAACCATCGAGCCAGGGCACTCATTCCAATGCCTCCGATCCCCAGGAAGTAGACTTTCCTTATGTTTTCAATTCCGGTCATTTGCCGATCAGTTTACATGCTTCATCCGCGATTCTTGCCGTGGCATCAGGAAGTGCGAGTTTCCGGATGTTTTCAGAAAGGATTTCCAGCTTCGATGGATTATTGAGCAGAGAATAGAGTTCGGGGAAAAGTTTATCTCCGATTTCAACATCTTTTATCATCAAAGCGGCTTCTTTGTTCACCAGCGACAAAGCATTCCGCGTTTGATGATCTTCAGCTACATTGGGCGAAGGAACCAGTATCGCAGGTTTTCCAACCAGACAGAGTTCACTGAGGGTTCCCGCACCGGCCCTGGAGATGACCACATCGGCCGCCTGGTAAGCCATCTCCATGTGATCGAGAAATTTGTAAATGTGAAGGTTTTCCGGTAACCGCTCTTTTGTTTTCTCAACCATCTCCCGGTAATAAAGGGAGCCAGTCTGCCAGATCACCGGGAAACCGGCTTGCCTGATGGATTCCAGGTTTTGCAGCACGGCATTATTGATCGCCCGCGCTCCCAAACTCCCCCCGATGATCAGAATCACCTTCCTTTGACCGTCGAGACCGAAATAATTAAGGGCTTCCTGTTTGCTGCAACCCGGGGTCAGTAATTTCTCCCTTACCGGATTCCCGGTCATTACAATTTTTTCTTCCGGGAAAAAACGATCCATTCCCTCGTAAGCCACACAAATGGTATCCACTCTCCTTCCCAGCAACTTGTTGGTTTTTCCGGCAAACGAGTTTTGCTCCTGGATAAGGGCAGGAATTCCGAAAGAAAGGGCTGCCCTTAGAATCGGTCCGCTGGCGTATCCCCCAACCCCTATTGCCAGATGAGGTTTGAAACTGCGGACAATTTTGCGGGCCATCACCATGCTTTGGGCCAGCCGGTAGAAAAATGACGCCATCTTCAGAGAGGGTTTGCGCGGAAATCCAATTACCGGCAGACCTTCAATCCGGTATCCTGCTGCGGGAACCTTTTCCATCTCCATCCTTCCCCTTGCTCCCACAAAAAGAATCTCCACATCTGGAAATCTCTTTTTTAATTCCCCGGCAATAGCCAACGCCGGGAAAATGTGACCTCCCGTGCCTCCTCCGCTGATAATTATTCTGATGGGTTCCATTATTTCATCTCCTGGTCTTCATCGGGAACCACTACCTGCACGGCAGGTTCGGTTACCGGTTTATGGTCGGTATGATTCTGATAGCTAACGCTTAATATACAGCCGAATGCCACGGCAGTAAATAACAGGGAGGTTCCCCCCATACTCACCCAGGGAAGGGGTTGTCCTGTAACCGGCAGGACACCCGACGATACCCCCATATTGACGATAGCCTGGTAGACCAGCATCAGCGCCAGCCCGGTAACCAAAAAGGCCGGAAAGGTGCGGTTGGCCCTTTTTACAATCATAATTCCCCTGAAAAAGAGGATCATATAGAGCAGGATAAGGAAGATGCCTCCCATCAGTCCGTATTCTTCAATGATGATGGCAAAGATAAAATCGTTGTATGCGGCAGCCATATAGTTGGCTACATCAGAATTTCCCGGTCCCTTTCCCAAAAATCCCCCCTCATAAATGGCCAGTTTGGCATAGTCGGCTTGTGTAATCCCCTTCTCGGCTGCCGGATCCCCGTGCAGGAACCGTTCCATGCGTCCCTTGGCCGTGGAGAAACGCGACGGGAGATGATCCAGGTTGTCGGCCAGATAGTAGA
>CAZLDP010000143.1:0-6763 GCA_964558145.1 uncultured Prolixibacteraceae bacterium
GCGGCATTCCAGTAGGATCCATCCCCGGTAATTCATTTCCACAAAAAGATTCATAAGGGTTTGGTAAGGGTAGGCCTGGTCGTCGAGTTCCCTTACATGGCAGATATCGCCAAAGCGGTCTTTCAGCAGGTTGAAGTTGGCTTCGATCCCGGCTCCTTTCAAATCTTCCGGGTTGGAATTCCAGCAGACGGTGGCATTGGGATGGTCGGCCACGTCCATGATAGCTTTGATATTCTCAATCTCCTGGGTCTCAGGGCCGTGTACTTCCAGCCTGAGCTGCTGCCCATAATCGGCCGCAAACCGGGCAAGCTGGTTCAGCGATATTCCGATTTGCTCCACTGTCTTCGACTTGGGAACCCCTGCGTGGAACTGGTTGGGTTTCACCTTTACCCCTGAGCCGCCGATCTCTTTGCTTAGCAAGATGAATTCCTTGGTCTTCTCAATCGAGTCAAGCAGTTTACTGCGGTCGGGATAGTCGTATTGCTGGTTGGTTCCCATGCCGACAATTTCCACCGGACTGTCTTTAAATCTTTTCCGGATTTCCTTCCGTTGGGCTTTCGAAAGCGAGGGAGAGACGCCGTGCGCGTGGTCGACCCTCAGTTCAACACCGTAAATCCCCGCTGTGGATAGATTTTTTATCAGAGTGGGAATATCCCAGTCCTTCCCCCACTGGTAAGTTACCATTCCCAGCTTCATTCTGATTTTCCGCGGTTTTTTGGCTGCGAGAGCCTCCCATTCAGTAAGGAGACACATCCCTGAGAGCAGCGATAGATTCCGTATGAAATTTCTTCGGTCGGTTTGATTTGAAAAATACATGATCTTAAAAGAATAATACTTCAAAATTAGGGTAAATCTGCCGGAAATAAAAGTATGCAGTAAACTTTACCTTACATTTTCGCAGGGGACTGTCTGGGCTTCAGCGCCTCTTTTTCCCCTGCCATCCATACCCTCATGGTACCCTTGCCGCGATGCGACCAGGCATAATAGGGGATCATGGTGAGATTAACCGGTGAGGGGTGTTCATCGTCGGATTTGGGGTTTTATGGGCTTAAATGAAATGTAACCACAGAGACACAAAGAACTTCACGAAGTACACGAAGGATTTCCTTTGTCTCTTTTGTGCCTTCCCCTGTTCCCTGTGGTTATATTAGTAAGGTACTGCCTGATGGCGACCGTTTCGATTTTTCCCCGGAAACGGATTTATGCCGGCATTTCGGGCAAAGACCAGGGCTTCCGGTAGGTATGCTTGATCAGTTCAGCAGCAAATTCGTTGGCTGAGATCTTGTCGGTATAGTCCTTTTTAAAGGTGGGGTGACCGTCGGTGATGGTGAAGCCGTCCTTGATCACTGTTTGAATCTTCTCTTCATCGCCGATATTGGTGAAGCGCATATTCTTGCCGTCCCATTCCAGCTCCTTGTTGAGGGCCTGAAGTCTGACAGCGAGAACGCCCATGACCACCATTTCGTTGAACGGACCAGCTTCGCTGAAATCGGAAGCCGGTATCACGCGATTTTCGGGACTTTCCTTGCAGGCGCGGACCCAGTCCATTTCATGGCTGCCTTGGACACGGCGGCGGAACTTGGGAGCTTCGGGTACCCGGCCTGAAAGCAACCACGGATTTTTCCCGTAGCAGCCGCAGATCAGTTTGTCTTTGGTACCGTGGAAGATGACACCGCCGCCGGCATCGTTCATGCTCTTGCCTGCCGGCCATCCCTCGGGTTTCATCGGCTGGAGTCCCCCGTCATACCAGGTGACTTCCACTTCTTTGAACTGTGCACCTTTCTTCATGCCTTTCCAGGGACGTTTGGGTACGCGGGCGGGGAAGACCAGTTTGACCATCTGGGCATTGGGAGCACAGTCGTTAAGCAGCAGCGTGGAACTCCCCTGTGCCTTGGTCGGGTAACCCAATTCAAGACCAATGAAAACGGGATGGAGGATGTGACAGGCCATATCGCCCAGGGCGCCGGTTCCGAAATCCCACCAGCCACGCCAGTTCCACGGGGTGTAAAGCGGGTGGTACGGACGCATGGGAGCGGGCCCGATAAAGAGATCCCAGTCAAGGGTATCAGGAACCCACTGTCCGGGTTCCGGACGGTTCAACCCCTGCGGCCAGATCGGACGGTCGGTAAAAGCTTCTACTTTCGTGACTTCCCCGATCTCTCCATTGGCCAGCCATTCACAAACCAGATTGACTCCTTCACCTGAAGATCCCTGGTTCCCCATCTGGGTGGCCACTTTGTGCTTCTCAGCCAGCTTGGTCAGCAGCCGTGACTCATATACCGTATGGGTCAACGGTTTTTGCACGTATACATGCTTGCCCATGGCCATGGCGTGGGCAGCAGTGATGGCATGGGTGTGGTCGGCAGTGGCTACAATAACCGCATCGATCGACTTGCCCATTTCATCATACATCCTTCTCCAGTCCTTGTAAGTTTTGGCGCCAGGATAGGCATTGAAAACCTTTTCGGAGTATTTCCAGTCCACATCGCAAAGAGCAACGATATTTTCTGTGGAACTAACCGCCCTCAGGTTCGAATTTCCCATTCCCCCCACACCAATTGCCGCAATATTCAGTTTGTCACTGGGAGCTACATGCCCCAAACCTGCGACCACATTGCGGGGAAGAATCGTGAACCCGGCAGCCGCCGCAGCCGTTGTCCCTAAAAAAGCCCTGCGGGAAATCCCGCTTGATTCCTTTTTTTCGCTCATAATTAGAAAGTTGAAATAATTAAATATTTATTATGGTTGTGTTTGATAAAAAATCAGCCCAATATAAGCAAAAAAAGGTTTTTCAAAAAGGATTTTAACAGGAAAGGTTCGGGCGATTTTTATAAAAACACCCGAACCTTTCTAAATGCCTGTTCTCTGCAGGTTTGTATTCTTCCGGTTACTGCAATGCAAATTTAAAGCGGAACATCACCCATTTGTTGTAATACTCCGGAATTTGGAGCGCCGGCAGTTGCTTGACCTGGAGCGCCGCCTCCTGGTTAAGAATATCTTTCTTCCCGTTGCCGCCGGGGAGAGGTTTTTCACCTTCTTTTAGACCGTAAGCCACAACTACAATTTCACCAATGGCGATGGCCATCACACCCGGCTTCATTTCGGTGATCTGCGTGATTTCCCCTTCCCCGTTTACAAAGGCGTAGATAATAACTTCACCCTGCAGACCGCTCTCCTGGGCTTTCACAGGATACTTGACCGACTGCGCCAGGGCTTGCCGCACTCCTTCCTCCGAAGTGATCGGTGTACCCATTCCCGTGGATGAACTTTTCTTCTCCACGATCGTGACCTTACTGTCCGAAGCTGCAGCTCCTTTTTGGGTGACAATTTCCACAACACCCCGTTCTCCTCTTGGCCCAAATTTTACCTTGGCAACTTCCCCTTTCAGCACATTCATTGTGGCAATATCGTCGGGATTGATCTCCGTCAGCGGGGTCGTTGATTCCTTGCCATCGATGAGGATAAGCGCATCTTCCCAATCCGTGCTTTTCATGGATTGCGCCGCCTTTTTTCCCGCAGAGGATGGCTGGGTTTCATCCTTATCTGAACTCCCTTTTTTTGTGGTGACAAGGATAACCCCGTTCTTTCCCTTTTCTCCGTATAATGCCGTGGAAGACTCATTCTTCAGTACGGTAATGCTTTCAATATCCTTCGGATCAATGTGGTCCATGGAGGAAACCGGTTGACCATCTACAATGAACAGGGGCTGTGGACCCTCTTTCCCCCCGATGGTCCTGATCCTGAGCGTGTCCCTACCCGTTACGGCCTCCATGTTGCTGACCCTGATGACCTGTCCGGCATTTTTCCCAAGATTGGTAACCACCATTTCGCCGGCATCTATATTGAACGATTTCGGGGAGCCGGTGATGAGGGTGACCTTGGAGGCCACCACTGTATCTGCGGGAAGCATGCCGGTTTTTACCGTTTCAGCATCTGCCGGGCCAGATTCCGGTAAAAGAGCGCCCTGTTGCCTGATTGGGCCATCCTGTAAATCCTCTGCCGGCAAGCCGGAGGGTTCTGTCAGCGTCTCTGTGGTAAATGAACCCAACGGTTCAGAAGAGGGAACGGTTTTGTACTCCCGCGCTGAGAGTCCGGTGATAAGAAGTGCGGTGAGCGGAAGAACCATCAGTTTGCGGATCACACTGTTTCTGTTTTCTGTTTTCTGTTTCATCATGATTATTCTGTTTTTTAAGTCGTTGCCATTGAGTGCGTTGAGAAAGGGAGTTATCCCTCTTTTATTGGCCAGGGCTACCAGCGCCATCTGATAGGAGGAGAGGTCGGCCCGACGGGTCACCTCCTGGTCGGTAAGGTATTCCAGGTTGTTTTTGACGGCATCCTTCAGCAGCCAGGCGAAGGGATTGAACCACTGGACCAGAAACAGCATTTCTGACAGGAGGATATCCAGGGTATGGTGCCCATCGGCATGGATTTTCTCATGGTTGAGAATCATCGGGAAATAGGGCTGCGAAGTGCTCTCGTTGGGAACGATGATCTTTCCGAAGAAAGTAAAGGGATGGACTTCTTCCCTGGTGACGAAAATAGAGATTCCGCCATAGGTTTCCTGCCGGCTTTTGCGGGCGATCTGCAGCACCCTGAAGTGCCCCATGACCAGGTGAACCAGGAAAAACAGGACTCCGGCAAGATACACCAACAGCAGGAGCAAAGTAAGGGAGAACCCAGTTCCTGAATCTGTCGCGACCTCCGCGGCAGTTGCTCCGGCCTGGACGGGAAGCAGTACCAGTTGATGTGCGGCTTCACGGGTTACCGTGATCGTTATCAAGTGGATCAGCATGCTCATCACCAATGAGCCGGCAAGGTAGAACCGGTTGAACCGGAACTGTTTCCGCTTGCTGAAAAGCATTAGATACAATAAAAAGAAGGCCGCCGTCGCCGCCGCTGCCTTTGCCAAATATATCAGGAAGGCTTCCATGGCTAATCTTTTTTGATCATCCTGAGAATCTCCTTCAATTCTTCCGGTTTCAGCCCCTTCTCATTCACGAAAAAGGCTACGGCATTTTTGTAGGAGTTGTCGAAATAATCGCTGATCACCCCCTTCATGAAAGATTTGCGGTACTCCTCGCGCGAAACCAACGGATAATACTCATAGGTGTTCCCATATTGGGTATAACCAATGATCCCCTTTTCCTGAAGAAGACGCACCAACGATGAAACGGTGTTGTAATGAGGCTTCGGATCGGGGTACTGGTCGACAATGTCCTTGACAAAGCCTTTTTTGAGTTTCCAGAGGATCTTCATCAGTTCCTCTTCTTTCCGGGTGAGTTTGTGCATAACTGATAGCTTTAATAAAACGCTTCAAATGTATAACTGATTTTTCAGTTGTGCAACTGAAAAATCAGTTAAATAACGAAATAATCAGTTAAGAAGAGTTAATTCCTGACTTCTGCGATTTAATAATTTTTTCGTAATTTATAAGAAACTGATAATGAAGCCTTTATTTTAATATTATTTGCTTCATATCGCATTAGCTCTTTTTTGAACGGCACGTAGTGCCATTGAACGCCGAGGCGAAGCCGCAAGCATTGTACTATGAATAATTCCGGATCGGTTCTCTGTGCAGATTTTTGCAGGCTTTCTGCTTTTTGGTCAGGAAGTCGGTCAGTTAAAGTGTCCACGGGGAAATGGAATGTTGAATAAAATGATTTCAGCGGAAGGGCTGTCCCTGTTTTAGGAATCAGGCACACGGCGCATTCCTGCCCTGCTGTTACCAAATAAGTGGAACACTTGCGATAGAAGATGTCAATAAGGTTTTCCCTTTTTATCGACCATGGGTACAAATCGTACAGGAAGGAGATTTCTTTGTTTGATCTTTCCGTTGCGTTTTTCCAGCATGACCAGGTATTGCACGCGATGCGGGTTTCCAACGGGAATGATCATCCGGCCTCCCTCAGCCAATTGTTCTTTAAGGGGTTCAGGAATGGCCGAAGGGGAGCAGGTAACCAGGATGGCATCGAATGGAGCATGTTCAGCCCATCCCTGAAACCCATCGCCACTCTTCAGCCTGATATCAGAATACCCAAGTTCAGAAAGGACTTTGCGGGCGTTTTCAAGCAGGGAGGGGATAACCTCTATGCTGAAAACTGAAGCTTTCATTTCCGCCAGAATTGCAGCCTGGTAACCCGATCCGGTTCCGATTTCCAGGACTTTTGAGCCGGGATGAAGCCTGAGCGATTCGGTCATAAACGCCACCACATAGGGCTGCGAAATGGTTTGACCCTCCCCGATGGGAAGGGGTTGGTCGGCGTATGCCCATGCAATTAACTCGTGCGGAACAAAACGATGCCTTGGAACCTGCCTGAAGGCATTCAGCACATCCTTCGAGGTGATGTCCCGTGCGATAAGCTGGGATTGGACCATATCCTCACGTTTAGCTTGCCAGGGATCGGTTCCCCGGATAGCCCCGGATGCAAAAAGCAACACGATCAGCACTACTCCTTTGTATACCATAACAGCTTCGGGCGTACGATCAGATCCTTCCGCTCCTTTTCTGTGAACAAAAAGTGCTGATCATTCATCAAATTTACACAAGAACGAACTGATTTCCAAATGTTAAATTTTTGCCTTTCCAATCGACTTGCCATAAAATATCGGAACAATTGATGCGTTGTTAATTAGATTGAACCTGGTTTTTGCGTGGTACCCGCAATAAATGCTGTTATATCGTTATTTGGATTCTACAATCACTAAATTTGTATTTATAAACCTTATTTTTAAACTGACAATGAGATGAATGGAAGGCCTGTTC
>CAZLDP010000144.1:0-6760 GCA_964558145.1 uncultured Prolixibacteraceae bacterium
GAATACCGGATCCTCTTCCACAACCGCCCTCTGATTATGCCAATTACCAAAATCTTACCGCGTTAAGATCTCAGATACATGAATCAGTACCACCTGAAGATCGTTTTTATAAAGATGCGGCAGTGCTGGCATACCGTTTGGATTCTTCAGCGGCAAGGGTCGCTGCTTTATGGCCGCCTAATTTGGAATGTACCAATCCGAATCAAAATACCCTCCATGCAGTGGATGGTGATGGTACTACTTTCATAAATGTAAATTCAATGGGTTTTCTCCAGTTCGATTTTGGAGAACCGGTTATTTTACGGGGATTAGAATATCTTGGGGATCAATGCGAGCTTCAGGCTCTCGGGAAAGAGGGAACAAACTGGCATGCGGTAACCAAACTGCCCGGGCCAAGGGCTGACTATCCTCAAACTCTTCCTTTGCCCAATGTAAAGTCATGTCGTTTCCGTTTGTTTTTTAAAAATGAAGGTTCTGTAAAAGACATTAAGTTGTCAGGTGAATCGCTGGTAAAGGATTACCCTCAAAAAGCCTCATTTCATTGTAGCTGGGAAGATGCTAAAATCGCTGAAGACAGAATAGGTTCCCCAACACCTGGATGGGCAGCGGCATCTATTAAGTCCGGCGAGGTACTAAACCTTACCGATTACCTTAAGCCTGACGGGACCTTGGACTGGCAAGCTCCTGATGGCGAATGGATGATTGTCCGGATTGGCTGTGCACCTGTCGGGAAACTAAATGGCCCAAGTGCCCGTGAGTTTGTAGGGCTGGAATGCGACAAACTGAGTGCTGATGCAGTTGAGTATCATTTTAACCATTATGCAGGTCGTGTTGCAGATGAACTAAAAAACATGATCGGTTCAGGCTTTCATGCTGTGCATGTTGATTCATGGGAAGCCGGAGATCTGAATTTTTCACCGGGATTCATTGACGAATTTAAAACACGTCGTGGTTATGATCCAATCCCTTTCCTGCTTGTACACGGGAGCGGCCGTGTAGTGGACGGACCGGAAATATCTGATCGTTTCCTTTGGGATGTGAGGCGAACCATTGGGGACATGCTTGCCGATAACTATTTCGGAAAAATGACTGAGCTCTGTCATGAGAGGGGATTGTTGTTTCAGGGAGAGGTTGCCGGAGTTATGGTTCAAACAACGGTTGATCAGTTACAAATTAAGGGGCATTGTGATATCCCTATGGGAGAATTTCAAATGCCAAACTGGTTGTACGGAGATCATTGGGCCCGGTGGGATTCACGTGAAGCTGCATCAGGAGCACGTATTCATGGAAAATCCATTGCCGCAGCAGAGGCATTTACGGGTTTCGATCGCTGGATGACCGATCCTTACGGGATGAAAGGAATAGGAGACCTGGCTTTTGCCATGGGTATTAATCGCCTGGTTTTTCATACCTGGGCTTTGCACCCCTTTGAGGAGAGAGCTCCCGGCATGACCATGGGACCTTTTGGGGTCAACTTTAGCCGAATGAATACCTGGTGGGGAAAACCGGCGAAAGCTTATTTCGACTATCTGCGTAGGTGCCAGTATATGTTAAGGCAAGGAGAGTTCGTTGCTGATATTCTTTATTTTTACGGAGAAGGTGTTCCCAATACCATGCCTTCGAAAAATTATATCGAGCCTACCTTACCTGAAGGGTATTCTTATGATGGAATTGATGCAGGAACCCTTTTGTCGCGTGTAGAGGTAAGAAATGGTCAATTGTTGCTCCCGAACGGTCTGAGTTATCGTGTCTTGGTGCTTAAGGACAATCGTCAAATGTCACCTGAGATACTAAGCAAAATAAGAGAACTCGTTAAAGCCGGAGCAACTGTCGTTGGTCCCAAACCAGTTGAATCTCCAAGTCTGGAGAATTATCCCCGATGTGACGAGCAAGTTCGTAAAATAGCCTTTGAATTATGGGGAGATATTGATGGTAAGTTGGTTACGGAGTCTGTTTATGGGAAAGGCAGGGTTATTTGGGGGCAATCTGTGGGTGAAGTTTTGAAATCGATGAAGGTCGGGGAAGATCTTGAAGTGGTTAATAATGAACGGGATAATCCTATTGAATGGATTCATCAACGAAAAGAAGATGTGGATATTTATTTTATTTCTAACCAACAGAACATCATTGAACATGGTTCTTCACTTGAGATGTGGGACAAACGTTATGAATCGTTTAAACAAAATTTTCTTGAGAAGGATGCAGCCAATGTTGAAATCGCCTTCCGTATTGCTGGGAAACAACCCGAATTGTGGGATGCCATAACCGGAACAACGCGGGACTTGCCTGAATATCGGATAGAAAACGGGCGGACAATTATTCCACTTGACCTGGCACCCTCTGGAAGTTGCTTTATCGTGTTCAGAAAAGGGATAAGAGGAGATTCAAATAAATCAGATAGACGTAATTTTCCTGAATTAAAAACCATAGCTGAACTAGATGGTTCGTGGGAGGTGGTATTCGACCCCAAGTGGGGAGGTCCCGGGCAGGTTACCTTTGATAAATTAATAGATTGGACTGAAAGCCCCATGCCCGGGATAAAATACTATTCCGGCAAGGCTACCTATAAAAAAGTCTTTGATTTAAAGGAACATGCTGTTGAAAAAAAAGGAAAGGTTTATCTTGATCTTGGTCATTTACGCAGCATGGCTGAAGTAAAAATAAACGGGAAAGATCTTGGAGTCCTGTGGTGTCCCCCTTGGAGGATTGAGATTACACGGTTCTTAAAACCAAAAAATAATTCTTTGGAAATAGATATTATAAATGTTTGGGCCAACCGGGTTATTGGAGATAGTGCTTTGCCTGAAAAAGAAAGAGTTACATGGACATCGCTTTCAGATACCCGGTGGGCTTTGAAACCGGATCATAAACTTATCCCTTCCGGCCTTTATGGTCCCGTTACAATATGTTCTGAAAAAGATTAAACGAATGGAAAAAATAAAATTTTTATTATTCATCTTATTGGCATTTTCAACATATCTGAATGCTCAGGTTCACCATGTTATAATTGATGCAGACACTGACAATGAGGTTGATGATTTGTTTGCAATTGCAGCAGCCTTAAAATCTGATCAACTTGAAGTCATCGGATTGACAGCAGCACAGTGGGTTGGAAGACAACAAACAGAAGATGAAGACAATCCTACTCCCTGCATGAAATATAATTCTGCATATTCAAGCTGGTTGTTGGATATTATAATTCTTCAAATGATGGAGCGGGAAGAAATCCCCGCGTTGAAAGGTTGTGAAAAGAAAGTACTTTATAAAAGAGGGGACCAAAATAATCAACCAAGAGAAAGTGAGGCCTCTCGTTTTATTATTAAAAAAGCCCTTGAATTGCCTGAAAATGAGAAATTGACAATAATCAGCACCGGATCTCTTTCCAATGTGGCATCAGCAATAATGTTGCGTCCTGAAATTGCCAGAAAAATTTCTCTTTATTGGCTTGGACAGACTTATGATTTCAAGAAAAATTTATGGACAGGAGAAGGAGAGTTTAATTTAGCCAATGATCCAGATGCTTTTGACCTGCTTTGTGACGCAACTGATTTAGAATTCCATATTATACCTAACAATATCAGTGGTTTGTTAAAATTCAATAACAAACGTTCTATTCCCAGGATGGAAGGAGAAAAAGGAATCGGTGCATTTCTCCGTGAACGATGGCAGACCTATAGTGACCTGAATCCACATGTAATTTGCTGGGCAATGTATGATGTGGCTCTTATATATGCACTTATAAATCCCGGGTGGGCCAGGGAAAAAATGGTTTCCGCACCAGCAGGATCCACAAACAGAAAGGTGAGTTTATATACAAATATTAACGTAAGGAAAATGAAAAAAAAGTTCAGGAATGATTTCTTCAGATGAAAAATCAAGTAAATAAGTACCCTTTATACGTAAAAGTTAAACATCAATGAGGAAACATATGTATCACATTTTGCGTGGAATGGTATGGCTCTGCCTGGTTTTGTCAGCCACCTCAGTTTATGCGGAAAAGACCGGGGTCAACGGTGATGATCTGGCGCTAGGATTCGCCGATCCCCCCGCATCTGCTAAATCGCAGGTATGGTGGCATTGGATGGCCGGAAACGTTACGCGGGAAGGCATTACAGCCGACCTGGAGGCAATGGCAGATGCCGGTCTGGGGGGAGCAATTCTCTTTGATGCCGGTCTGGGAACACGCTGGGGTGTGCCCGAAGGTCCACTCGTATTCAACACGCCTGAGTGGTATGCGACAGTGAAGTTCGCTGCAATGGAAGCCCGACGGTTGGGACTGGAACTGGGCATGGCGAATTGTAGTGGCTGGGCAAATTCAGGCGGACCATGGAATACACCCGAATATGCGATGAAAACCGTCGTATTCACAGAGACGGAGGTAAAAGACGAAGGGCGGGTTTCCATCAGGCTCCCGCAACCGAAGAATTCTCTGGGGTTCTACCGCGACATCGCCATACTCGCCTTTCCGAAGACAGCATCAAAATATTCCGTCTCGGACTGGACCTTTAAAATTTTCTCGGATCCCGGACGTAAATATACATTTCCCGACACGACAGAAGCACCTGCCGATGCAGTTGTGCCCAAAAGTGGGATTATTGATCTGACAAAGAAGACTGCCGACGGTGTGCTCACTTGGGACATACCAGAGGGTGAGTGGGTCGTATTGCGAATTGGCTACACGGCTCTTAATCGCGTCAACGGCACCGGGACACAAAATGGCAAAGGCCTTGAATGCGATAAACTATCAAAGGAGGCGCTTCGTATCCACTGGTCGAACTACGTGGAGAAGACAGTTGCTGCGCTTGGTCCGCTCGCGGGTACGAATTCTGTACTCAGGACAGTACTGAACGATAGTTATGAGGTAGGCACGCAAAACTGGACACAGGATTTTGAGAAGGCTTTTGCGGAAAGGAATGGTTATGATATCATGCCATGGCTGCCAACACTTGCCGGTCACGTGGTGGATTCCGTTGCTGCGACCGAAAAATTTTACCGTGATTTCCGCCTTACAATTACCGAATTGTTCGCAGAAAATTACGCGGGGGAGATGCGACGCCTGGCGCACAAATGCGGGCTGCAGCTTGCGATCGAGCCCTACGGGGAGATTCCGTCTGACGATTTGCTTTATGGAGAGCAGGCCGATATTCCAACGGCAGAGTTCTGGGCCAAGTACAATAGTCCACACTGGATACGCCAGGTGGCCTCTATCGCACATGCAAAAGGGCGGCGCTTTGTTGCAGCGGAGTCTTTCACCACAAACGCGGAGGAAGGACGTTGGCAAAATACACCCTGGAGTATGAAGGCCAAATGTGACTGGGTCTATACCGAGGGTCTCAACCGCATTATCTACCACCGCTTTGCTCACCAGCCATGGGTGAAACCGGCACGGCTGCCCGGTATGACAATGGGACCGTTTGGCGTCCATTTTGACCGGACTCAGACGTGGTGGGAACAAGTGAAGCCTTGGCTCAAGTACCAACAGCGCTGTCAGTTTATGCTTCAGGAAGGTACGTTTGTCTCTGACGCGGCATGGTACTGTCCGGCCGGGTACCTCTATATCAACTGGGGGAAGAATCCGCACCATATGCCGGTACCAGTGGTTGATGGTTTTACCTACGACTTTATCTCGTCAACAACACTCGCCGAAATGCAGGTGAACGAAGGCCGACTCGTGCTGCCTTCCGGCCAGAGTTATTCCTTTCTGATTCTACCCGAAATGTTTTTTGAAATTCCCGAAGCTAACGCGAAAGATCTTGATCGCCTGCGCGCGTCCGGGGCTACAATCGTTGCGTTCGAAGATGCGGCCTCGTTCATGAAAGCGCGTACACCGGATTTCGCATGCACTGATCCGTTAGCGAAAATAGCATACATCCACCGGCGCAATGTCGACACTGACTGGTATTTTGTGGCCTCGCCCGACGAAACGCCCTGCAGCCTTGTCTGCTCGTTCCGTGTAGTGGGCCGAAAACCCGAGCTTTGGAATGCCGAAACGGGCGCAATAGAGCAGGTCAAGACTTACGCTGTAAAAGATGGCGTTACAACAATGCCGCTTACGTTCGGGCCCTGCGGTTCCTGGTTTGTGGTTTTCCGGAAAAAGGAAACAGGCAAACCACCGGTTGTCCTGCCCCCAGAGAAGCCAAAGACGCTCCAGAACGGCGTCTTTGAGCTTGTAAAGGCAGAGTACGGATGTTTCGACCAGGCTGATGATGTGTCTGCTGATGTTACCAAGCAGCTTGCCTCCTGCGTGAAAGACGGGAGTTTGTTCTGCAGCGGAATTTCACACCATACTTTCCGGATCAAAGATCCGGCCATAAATCGTGTGAAAGAACTGCGTGTCACTTACCGTGAAGATGGGGTGCTGAAGACTGCCTCGGCAAAGGAGCACAGTACGATTATGCTGCCAATACCTGACAAATCCCTGTTGGACCTTCCGGGCGAACAGACGGCCGTTACGCCGGTGACTGGTGCCTGGACCGTATCGTTCCCGAATGCGTTCGCACCGAATTCCCTTGCTGTCGGCGCACCGGAAACGGTTGTTTTCGACTCGCTTGCCGACTGGACGATTCGCCGGGAAGAAGGCATAAAGTACTTCTCTGGCACGGCTGTGTATTCGAAAAAAATATCAACGTTGGGCATGCATTCTGCGGATGAACGGGTGATTCTTGATCTTGGCAACGTGAAAAACTTTGGAGATGTGACTGTGAACGGTGTTACGTATCCCACGCTCTGGAAACCACCCTTCCGCATCGACATCACTGAC
>CAZLDP010000145.1:0-6693 GCA_964558145.1 uncultured Prolixibacteraceae bacterium
CCGGATCAGACCGACGTGGTGCCTGAACCTCCCGTGGTGACCGACGCCTGTGGCGGACAGATTACCCCAACAGGCCCGGTGGTTAGCGCCAAGCCTGTGTGCGAGGGAACCCGCACCTATACCTGGACTTATACCGATTGTGCCGGTCATTCCCACGACTGGGTCTATACTTACACGGTGGAAGTCCTTCCGTTCACCATCACGGCTCCTTCCGGAAGCGCGACGGTGGAATGCCCCTCCGCGGCCGTAGCCCCGGTACCTCCGGTGGTGAAGGACAACTGCGGGAACACGCTGACTCCCGGTGACCCGGTCATAAGCGGTACCTATAATGACTGCGAGGGAACCAGGATCTATAGCTATCCGTATACCGACTGCGAAGGGAATAGAGCCACCTGGAACTTCACCTATACCATCGACCGCGCGACACCTCCTGCCGAGGTGGGCGGACCGGTGGCTACCACCAGGATGGTGGAAACCCTGGAGCAGGCAACTCCTCCCACCCAGTTGCCGGTGGTTCATGATGTCTGCGGAAACGTGCTGCAGCCCGCTGATCCTCAAATTGTGACCAGCGGCGATTGTGACGGCAACAGGAAATATATCTACACCTATACCGACTGCGCGGGTCTCTCCTTTACCTGGACCTTCACCCATGTAATTCGCCGTACCACACCTCCTGCTGAGATGCTGCCCCTTGTTCCGAACAGCGCTACGGCTGCCTGCCGGAGCGACGTGACGGCCCCATCCACGCTTCCAGTAGTGAAGGATGTAAACGGAGTGCTTCTGACACCGACTGCCGGGTCTCCGGAGATCACCACGGTGGGGGATCAGTGTGAAGCCACGGTCAAATACACCTATCACTATGTCGATTGTGCAGGTTTGACCTTTGACTGGGTCTTCTCCTGGAGCGTAAAGGATAATGTAGCGCCGCAGTTTGTGGTACCGGCCGCTATCACCATCACGGCTGATGCCGACTGTTCGTACAACGCAGCCCCGTCAGTTACCGGTGAACCGACTCAACTGTCTGACAACTGTTCCGATGAATTGACCACCCAATGGAGCGATGAAGTGAACCGGGGTGCCGTACCTGGCGAATGGATCATCACCCGGACATGGACCGTCACCGACGAGTGCGGAAATGCAACCCTGAAAGATCAGCTTATCAAGGTGGTTGGTGCTGGTGGTCCTCCGGAACTGAAATTGCCCGAATTCCATTGTGTCTATCTGACGAAATACGGTAAATGGACCCTGGGACGCTCTGAAAAGGAATGGATTACCGCCGGTTCATCCGCGCACTGCGGCTCCGCATCCGATCTGACGTTTAAATTCTCGCGCACCTCCTTCAGTTGTGCCGACATTTTTGCCCCGGTGCGGGTGAAGGTGACTGCCACCGACGGAGGCGGCAACTCCGCGGAAGGCTATTTCAATGTGCTGGTATATGATACGATCTCTCCGGTGGCATTGTGCAGAAATGCAGACCTTACACTCGATGAGCATGGGCAGGCATTCCTCTTCGCCGGTAATGTGGATAACGGCAGCAGCGACAACTGTTCAATCGACCAGATGATTCTGAGCAAGCAGCTCTTTACCACTGCCGACATCGGGGAACATCAGGTCATGCTGACCATTGTGGACGGAAGCGGAAACACCGATTATTGCACGGCCACGGTCCATGTCCATGGGAAAGCTACGGCTGGAGCCACATCCTCCAAAGTCAACCTGCAGCCCACCATTGCTGATGTAGCCGGGGTGGCCATCGTGAAAGAACCGCTTTCGCTTGAAATCCCGCTGACGAAGATCACTGCCGGTGAAACCGACGGATCTCAGAACGTGGTTTCGATAACGGCCTCGAGCAACAATCCTTCGCTTTTCAGGAAACTGAATGTGGATTACATCCCCGGAGAACAGTCGGGAATGTTGACGATTGACGTGGTTCCCGGTGTCAGCGGGGAGGCTTTGGTGACCCTTACCGTCAAGGATAACGGGGGAACCGCCAATGGCGGAGTGGATACGACCGTGAAACAATTCATTGTTACGGTGACTGCGGGCAGTGAAAACCTGAGCGTGACCGTGTTGGATGTAGACAGGATGCAGCTTGCTACAGGCATCGTAGCCCTGACCAGCGATTTTGGCCTGAAAGTGTGGCCGAATCCGACGAGGGGAAGGGTGAACATCGACATGACCTGGAACAACATCCGTGAAATAGAGGTGATTGTGTACAACATCCTGGGTGTGGAAATCTTCCGCAAGGATTACAAGGCGGGCGAAATGGTCTGGTTTGACCTGTCGGAAGAAACCCCGGGAATGTACATCATTCGATTGGATATCGAAGGAACACCGGTAACTCATAAGGTGATCCTCGACAGAAAGTAGCGGTTAACATGGATAATGAGAAGGGTTCAGGAATGAACCCGGTGTTAAAGCCGTCCCTGAGAAGGGACGGCTTTTTTTAACTTCTTTTATTTATCTTTGTTTCCTCTAATTTTTAACGGATGAGCGACAAGCCTTTTATATTGGTTACCAACGATGATGGCATTCATGCCAAAGGTTTACATGAATTGATCGAGGTGATGCGGCTCTTCGGGGATATTGCTGTCATTGCTCCTGAAGTGGCCATGTCGGGCATGTCGAATGCCATTACAGCCGACCGGCCCCTGCGGGCGGTGAAACTGTCTGAGGAACCCGGAATAACGGTTTATAAATGCAACGGAACTCCGGTCGACTGCGTCAAACTGGGATTCAACCATCTGTTAGACAGAACTCCCGATTATGTGGTTTCAGGGATCAACCATGGGGCCAATTCCTCCATCAGCGTCATTTACAGTGGTACTATGGGCGCAGCCATCGAAGGGTGCCTTCATGGAGTGCCTTCGGTAGGATTCTCTTTGCTTGATTTCAATCCGGATGCCGATTTTGGAAAGGCTAAAATTTACACTGCCCGAATTTTCCAGACCCTTCTCGAAAATGAAATGCCCCTTTATACCTGTCTCAATGTGAACATCCCCGTGGGAGTACCCCGTGGAATTCAGTTTTGCCGGCAGGCCCGGGGAAAATGGGTCGAAGAATTTGAGAAAAGAACCGATCCCCATAACCGGCACTACTTCTGGCTCACAGGCTCCTTCTTGAATTTCGAGAAAGAGGCAAAAGACACGGATCTCTATGTCCTGGAGAAAAACTATGTATCGATTGTTCCCGTGAAAGTCGACATGACTTGCTATGAGGCAATGGACGAACTGAAAAGCTGGAAGTTCTGATGGGAGAGGCCCGTTTGAGAAAATACAATTCCCTGAGATCAGGCATTATCCTGGGTGTGGTTCTTCCTTTGGTTGTTTTGCTGGGGATCTCCCTGACCCGGTATTCTTCAGTCCCGTTTTTCAAATTATTAGCGCATCTTTGGGAAATGAAACTGCTGGTGAAAATTGTGAGCCTTTGCGGATTTGTGAATTTGCTGGCATTTACCTTTTTCTATCGGAACAGGATGGACAGGGCAGCCCGGGGGGTGATCATGGCCACATTCCTGTATGCAATTTTGGTTTTGATTTCAAGGATAGTATAAGGCCGGGAACATCCATTGTTCCAAGGTTCCATATCTAAAGCCCTTTGAAGCATGTGAGTCGGGGTTTTGAGAAAAATATTTACTTTTGTTTCTCATGAGATATTTCATCATTGCCGGTGAAGCCTCAGGCGACCTTCACGGATCGAACCTGATAAAAGCCCTGAAAGCAGAGGATCCCCGTGCGGAGTTTTACTGTTTTGGGGGCGACCTCATGGAATCGGAAGGGGGTATTCTCCTGAAACATTATCGCGACATGGCCTTCATGGGGGCCATCGATGTGGTGCGGAATATAGGTAAGATCGGTAAGAATTTTCAACTGGGAAGGGAGAAGCTTCTGGAGGTTAAACCCGATGTGCTGATCCTGATCGATTATCCCGGCTTTAATCTGAAAATGGCCGCATTTGCCCATGAGAAAGGGATCAGGGTGTTTTATTATATCCTCCCCAAGGTGTGGGCTTGGAAAGCCTGGCGTGTGAAGAAACTCGAACGGTATGCCGATGCCTGCTTCTCAATTCTTCCCTTTGAGGAAGCTTTTTTCAAACGCCACGGTGTGAATGTCCATTACACCGGAAATCCCCTGCTGGATGCGATCGACAGTTCCTCCGGGAGCGCCGTTTCACGGGAGGAATTTCTGGAAAGAAACGGTTTGCCCGCCAAGCCCCTGGTTGCCCTGCTTCCTGGAAGCCGGGCCCAGGAAATCAGGATGATATTGCCCCTGATGACCCTTGTGGCGCGGGAATTTCCCGGGTATCAGTTTATGATATCGGGTACTTCAGTTGTTGATCCGGAGTTGTATGCCTGCTATTCCGCCGATCGTGCCATCCCCGTTCTGTACGGGCAAACCTATACCATGCTACGGTATGCCCATGCTGCCCTGGTCACTTCGGGTACCGCCACTCTGGAAACTGCATTGATCGGTACACCCCAGGCCGTCCTCTACAAAATGGCTGGCGGCAGGGTGGGGTATACCCTGTTCAAATGGATCTTCCTGAAGGTGATGTATGTTTCTCTCCCCAACCTGGTTTTAGGATGTGAGGCGGTGAAGGAATTTGTCATGCATGAAATGACTTTTGACCGCGTGAAAGCTGAGATGGATAGGTTGCTGAATGACTCCGGTTACAGGGAGCACATTCTCCGTCATTATTCCGTTCTGAAGGAAATGATGGGGGAGAAGGGAGCAAGTGAAAGAACAGCGAAACTGATGATAGAATTGATGAGGACAGCCTGAAAGATATTGGATTAACTTACCCGATTGCTGAATCACCGGAACGAAACAAGTATGTATTCACTTTTTAAAAAAGAACTCATCCAGTTTCTGGGTTCCCTGACCGGATACCTTGCGGTGGTGGTTTCCCTTCTGGTAAGCGGTCTGTTTCTGTGGGTATTCCCGGGGAACTACAACATTCCGGAAAGTGGGTATGCCTCCCTGGAACCCTTTTTTCAACTTGCTCCCTGGCTCTATCTTTTTCTGATTCCGGCGATCACTATGCGCCTTTTTGCTGAGGAAAAGAAGAGCGGAACTCTGGAGCTGCTGCTTACAAGGCCATTGACCGACCTCCGGCTTGTGGCAGCTAAATTTTTAGCTTCTCTGGTGCTGGTCGGTTTTTCCCTTTTGCCGACCCTGCTCTACTTTTTTTCGGTGTACCGGTTGGGAAATCCTGTGGGGAACATTGATGTGGGCAGCACCTGGGGTGCATTCACAGGTTTATTTTTCCTGGCGGCCCTTTATATCTCCATCGGTCTTTTTGCTTCGGTACTCACCGACAGCCAGATCGTGGCTTTTATCCTGGCCATGGCCATCGCTTTTCTCTTTTTCCTGGGTTTTGAGTTTATTGCAGGATCAGGCGTGCCCTATTTCTTGGTTAAGCTATTTTCGTGGTTCAGTATCAACGATCATTATCTCTCCCTGAGCCGGGGGGTCATAGATGGAAGGGATTTACTCTATTTCACAGGGATGACTGCATTTTTCCTGGCGCTGACAATGCTTCTTCTGCGGCGAAGCCGGAACTCCCTGGCCCGGGCAGGAAAGTGGATAGCCGGATTGTTGACATGTCTTCTGCTCCTCATCCTTGTTTCGGAAAATATCCGTTTTCAGATCGATCTGACTGCTGACAAACGGTACACCTTGTCATCCGTCAGCAAAAGGGTGGCGCATTCGATCGATGAACCGGTCACCGTAGAGTTGTTTCTTGAAGGGGAGTTGCCTCCGGGATTCCGTAAACTGCAGCAGGCGATTACCGCCAAAGTCAGGGAGCTGGACCGGTATTCCGGAAAGCCGATGCGGATCAGGGTGACCGATCCTTATACGGCTGTGCCGTTAGCCCGGCGTGATGAATTTATCGAAGAACTGTCGGCTAATGGAATTCGGCCTACCGACCTGCACAGGAAAACCAGCAAGGGAACTGAAACAACGCTTATCTTTCCAGGAGCGCTGGTCACACAGGGCGATCGCCGGGTCAGTGTCAATTTCCTGAAAAACACACCGGGAATTAACCATGAAATCAACCTCAATCATTCGGTGGAGAGCGTGGAATATGAGTTGGTTTCAGCTTTATTGAGAATTTCGGAAAAGGAAAAACCGCTCTTGGTTTTCCTGCAAGGCCATGGGGAACTGGATCCTTATCAGGTTGAAGATTTAGGGAGAGAGCTATCCTCTTCGTTCCGGGTGGAATTTGCGGATACTGAAGGGCTGAGAGGCAGGGATACTGTTCCCGGGGTGCTGGTCATTGCCGCCCCTACGCAACCTTTCAGCGAGGCCGACAAACTGGTCATCGACCAGTTGCTGATGAAAGGAAGCCGCATCCTGTGGGCTGTTGATCCCGTGGAGGTCAGTCTTGACAGCCTTTCGCAGGGTTTTATGACCATGGCTTTTCCCCGTGACCTCAATCTTGGCGACCAGCTTTTTCATTATGGTGTGCGAATCAACAGCGACCTGGTTCAGGATGTGAATTGTGCACAGATCCTGGTCAATACCTCGCTGTCGGCTGAAAAGCCGGTATTTACCCCCCAGTCGTGGTACTATTCCCCCTTGCTGACCCCTTCGCCCGATCATCCTGTAACAAAGAATGTGAATCTGCTGTATGCAGAGTTTGTCTCCTCCATTGATACCCTTAGCGATCCCTTAAGGAGGAGAGCCACCG
>CAZLDP010000146.1:0-6691 GCA_964558145.1 uncultured Prolixibacteraceae bacterium
ATCATACCCTTATCCTTCTTGCCACTACGGTTATTCTGGCCATTGCCGATACCTGCTTGTATCCATTAGCTAAAAATTTGATGGGAGATAATGTTCCTTTACATGGCTATCTTTATCATTTTTACAGGTATTTTGATTTTAGTTTCCCCTTGCTGATTAGTATCGGGTTTGTTTTTATTTATTTTAAATATTACAAAAAAGTAAAATTTTAATAAAAAAATATTTTTTATATAGATTTTTGTTTATATATTGCAGAGGTATATATAAATCACACCATTATGAAGAGATTTTATATTCTTCTTCTTTTGGGTATTCTCCTGTTTTCATGCGGACAATCCGAACTTGAATTTTCCTGTGACCCGGTAATTAATGCATTTGTTTCGGAAAACCGGGAAGAATTATCGCGAATTACGGTTAATGAACTGACATCCTACGAGACTGAACTGCAAAGGGCAGTATTTAACAGTTGGGATTACCGGAAAAAGAGAAATGCCTGGATCGATAAACTCCGGTTTGTTCTTGCTGATGAAAATCTCACCAATGCCGAAATCACCCATATTCAAAACTTAATCAATCATATTGAAGAAGATTATTTTTTGGATGAAAATATTCAACACCATGCAGAGGCCCGCTCACAGTTTGCCACCCGTTGGATAAGCTACGCCACAAAGAATTTAGGATGGTCAGGGCAATTTATTGCATTTATGGTTTATCGCCTATACACCAACCAATCCCAGTTTGATTCCGAACTTTCGTTGTTAGAATCGTTAAATACCAGTGCAGTAACGGATTCAGAAGGCAATTGCAATTGCAACGTATCGTCCGATTTTTGTGGTAATATTCGCTGTTCCCCTGGGGGGTGTTCAGCAAGCTCCTCAGGTTGCGGCTGGCTGTGGTCTATGCCTTGTGACGGGAATTGCTACTGATATTTCACATGAGTTTAACCAAAATCATACCCTCCGCTGTTTTGCTGATTTTATTGGCTGTTGTGCTTGTATTGTTGCCATCCGTTGTTCACGAGCCGTTTATGCATGCGACCCAAACCGGGAAAATCCTGTTTTTTCTGTGGGCATTGCTGGTAATATTACCTGTTGCTGCAATTGTTTTTATATCGGTCCCTTCGCCCCGTCATTTTGTTTTTACCCGGTTCGACCTGATCGTTTCAACATGGTTTGTTTATCTCATTGCTGATGGAATCATCCGGCGAACGCCCTGGTCGCTTTCGCTGGCAGAATTTTCCTCGCTGGCCCTGTTTTATGTTGTACTCAGGCTCATCCCGTTGAAGCATTTTAAATGGCTGTTTTTTGCCTTTATCATCGGAGGATTAATTCAGGCGGTTTACGGCAATCTCCAGCTTTGGGGATATTATCCTTCGCACCACAACCTGTTTATGCTTACCGGAAGTTTTTTTAATCCGGGTCCTTATGCCGGTTATCTTGCAGTGGTATTTCCCGTTGCTCTGGGGTTTTATATTTTCAGTTTGAGGGTTCGGGAATTTAAAGGTTCTGGATCGTTCGAAGAGTTTGAAGGTTTGACACGGTTCATAAGTTCGAAATGGTATGAAGAAGTTCGAAGTCGTTCGAAGTTGTTCGATGGGATTTCTGTTATTTTGGGCAGGCTAACCGGTAAAAACCGTTCAGACACGAAGCATTCAAACTTCTCAATCTGCGAAGACCTTATTTTTGTCATTGCCATCACCACCCTCCTGTTCATATTACTTGTATTGCCTGCTTCCCGATCGAGGGCATCCTGGCTTGCGGTGCTGGGTGCATCGGTTTATTTATTTGCCACGAAATATAAAAAATCATTCGCGGGCATGCTAAACAAATCCACTGTCAGAAAATACACGGTCATTTTTCTAATGGTTATATTTTTGTTATCTGGCTTTACAGCAATGTACTTCATGAAAAAAGGTTCGGCCGATGGGCGCATGCTCATTTGGAAAGTAACGGCCAAAATGATTTCCGACCATCCTATAACCGGGACCGGATTCAATGGTTTTAAAGCAAATTACATGGATTACCAGTCACGCTATTTTGAAAACAAAACGGATTCCGAATATGCCAGGGTGGCAGGCGACACAAACTATGCCTTTAACGAACTGCTGCAACAAACGGCAGAACATGGCCTGACCGGAACTGTTTTACTTATACTGGTTTTCATAGCGGCATTTTCTGTTTCAAAAAGTGAAATAAAAAGAGACAGTGTGACTTCAAATCATTCTGTTACTCATTCGACTGTTGTCATTTCGAAGGCCTTGCTTTTATCGTTTTTAATTATTTCCATGTTCTCGTACACGGTTCAAATATTACCCATTAAAGCCGGCATGGTGCTGGCGCTTGCCTGTTTGTCAGGGAATTCACGGGAAATAAGTTTAGGTATGCCGGCGGGCAGAATTACCATTATTACGGCAAAAACAGTGGTTGCGGGTGCTACCCTGACAACAGTTTGGTTTGGGATAAGATTTTTGAAAGAGCAAGCCGAAGCTTTAAAAGACTGGAAATATGCCTTTACGCTGTATAGCATGGGGGCTTACGAACAAAGTATTTCCAAATACGAAAAAGCCTTTCCGGTTTTGTGGCACAATGGCGATTATCTTACCAACTATGGCAAAGCGCTTTCTATTGCAGGGAAACATGATGAAGCAATTGAAATATTACAGGAAGCTGCAAAACATTATCCCAACACCGTAGTTTATACGGCCCTGGGCGACAGCTACAAGGCAACAGGCAAAAGCAAAAAGGCTGAGGCGGCCTACCTCCATGCCTGGCACATGAACCCTGTACGGTTTTACCCCAAATACCTGCTGGCAAAACTTTACGATGATACCGGGCAAAAGGTAAAAGCGGTAAAGGTAGCCAGGGAGTTGTTAGAAAAGGAGATAAAGGTGGAATCGACCGCAATTGATGAAATAAAAGCAGAAATGCAAAAAATAATAAACAAATAATTCCGGGATAAAAACTGGAAGAAGACGAAAGAATAAATAGCACCTGTAAAAACTTGGTATGTGACCGAGGAGGCGGAGCCGTGAGAAAGAGGTGCTTTTTGTGGGGAGAGAAGGGCTTAAATATCGAAATTTTATCATGAGTAATTTCGACTATTTAATAAAATTATTCTACCTGGCAGAACTTTTGGAACAGGGAAATGCAGGAACAGCCTGTAGTTTGGCTGAAAAACTGGACGTTTCAGAACGGACCGTATTTCGTTACCTCGATGAGTTGCGAATGTACGGAGCGGTTATCGACTATTCAAAAAGCCAAAAGAGTTATATCCTGAAGAATAATTTCAATTTTAAAGAAGTTTTTTGGCAGACTGCTATAAAATGCCAAACTAACCGTTTTACCTTTAATACCAAAACAGATAAATATATATGGACAAATAATTTGATAGTTAGCGGTGAATATGAATTGGCGATAAAAATGAAAGGGAAAAACTACACATACAAAATTCAAATAGCGTTCAAACTTCAGTTTTGGCAGCTCCCCTTTCGAGGAGCAAAGATAAAAAATAACTGTAAAGGGACTATGGGTTCCTATCCTACTTAAAAGGAGAAATGAGAAACATATGACAATTTTTTTTAACTTAAAATGAGTATTCATGAAAAAAATTGGTTAAAATTAAAATTATACTACCGGCACTTCTTTTCGCTGCACTACTTGTAGTCAATGGAAAGTTAGCTACAAAGAAAAGTGATGCTGACATTACCCTAAATCAACTTAGAATTACCAATGCTCATGCTTCTGAAATTTTCTACCCCTGCGGTGGTGTTATGTGCCGTAGGGACTATGAATGGGGAAAATGTTGGTCTTTTGGTTCCGGCTCTGTTTGCTATTGTTATTGTGAAACCTATATTGCTTAACGATTTAGGTAATTGAGGATTTCCCGGAGATTTTCTTCCGGGAAATCCTATTTGCAATAAAATAACTTGTAATCACCATAAATTGAAAACAATGAAACATGATGGTAAATGTTTATGCCTCATTTCAATAATAATATTATTTTTTGTTTTGGAATCCTGTGATAATCAAGACAAAAAAAGAATTGAAACAGGAAATGAAGTGACCCTGGTACCAACCGGAGAAATATTGAAGTTACCTATTGACAATAATACTACTTTAGATTGCATGGCAATGTTTTATTTCAGGGATAGGGAAACAGGGAAGGAATATTTAACCTACCTCAACTCCTATAAAAATGAAATACATTTTTATGATTTGAAATTACAAAAATTAGAGAGTAAAGTTACCTGTGCATTGGAAGGTCCTAACGGAGTCGGGAAAGTATCGGGGTTTAAAGTAATTAACAGGGATTCCATTTTTTTGACATTGGGATATTCCATAGTCCTTATTGATTCTAAAGGGCAAATAATTGATAAATTTAGTTATAAAGAAACAAAAAATGGAAACCTTCCTATTCCCTACTTTTCAACTTCAAGAGTTTATTGGCCTTTGGTAGTAAAAAGTAAGATATTATATATTCCCCAAGAACTTTCTTTTGACTTGCCTTACATGCTTAATGATGCAATATGGCCTTCGCCTAACTCCAAAGTTTGCCTTATTGTAAATATGATTAATAAAAAAAATGAATATTTACCGATGAAACATCCGTTGGCAAATGAAGTAGGTTTAAATACTGTACATTTTTCAAGAGAGTTTGATGGGAACTATTTTATTTACTCTTTTTTTGATGATCCAAATGTTTATGTCACTAGAGACCATACTCATGTTGAAGAATATTATGCACCAAGTATTTATTTCGATAAAATTGTACATTTAAAATATAAATCTATGCCTTCTTTTGAAAAATATAACATTGATCATATAACACGATCTTCGTATCATAATATTATATATGACACCAAAAGGAAAGTCTATTACCGTTTTGTGAAATTGCTTGATAAATATGAAAAGGGGGATGATATGATGAGATTGGTTAAATACCCCCGGAATTTTTCAATTATAGTGCTCAATAAAGATTTTCAGGTAATTGGAGAAACCAAACTACCTCCGGGAACCTATGAGTATAAAAATTTCTTTGTAGCAGAAAAGGGCCTCTATCTTTCAATAAACCATATTGACAATCCTAATTTAGATATTAACGCTTTACAATTTGAACTGATAAAATTGGAGTACAATGAGAATTAAGTATTTGATTTCTGTTCTTTTATTTTGTTTTTCATGCAATCAGCAATACAAGGAAGAAAATGTTGCTGTTGCTAAAATAATACAGAAAGGTAGTAAAATTGAACTTCAAAAAGATAAAAAAGTAATACTTATTGTACCTGTAATTGGGTGTACTACCTGTATTGAACCGGTAAAAAACTTTATAAATAAAGTTGACAATCCCAATTTTATCATTGTTGCAAGCTGCTACTCATCTAAAGATTTTTATTTTGCTTTCCCCGGTGGTGAATTGGAAAATAGAAACTGTATTGTAGATACTCTTGGGCTGGCTTTTCGCCATGGATTAGTAGATGTTGGCGCTAAACTTTATTTTTTTGAAAATGGCAAAATAACTGATATTAAGACAAGTTCTTGTGCAGAGCCTGGTTTGCTCACCCAAACTCTCAACTTCTTAAAATAAAAAATGGATAGCAAGTGGCTTAAAACAATACTTACCTTTAGCGGTGTGTTTATTTTCGCCATCCTGTTCCGGGTATTTTTCATTGAAATCTTCTCCATACCGAGCGGTTCCATGGAAGACACATTATTGCCGGGCGATAAGGTACTTGTAAATAAGCTGGTTTACGGGCCTAAACTGCCGGCATCGCCTTATGATATTCCCTGGATAAACCTGGTTTGGTTTTTACAGGCAGGCGCTGCTGCAAATCCTGATTCGATATATTGGGACTACCGGCGGTTGCCGGGATTTTC
Source organism: uncultured Prolixibacteraceae bacterium (assembly GCA_964558145.1). Classification (GTDB taxonomy): domain Bacteria; phylum Bacteroidota; class Bacteroidia; order Bacteroidales; family Prolixibacteraceae; genus UBA1413. The sequence continues at coordinate 5,874 of CAZLDP010000146.1, forward strand.
CGGCATTAAACGGGGCGATGTTATGGTGTTCTCCCATCCGCTGTGGGGAGGCCGTGATAACTTTTTTATTAAACGGTGCATGGCACTTCCGGGCGATACGCTGGCAATTGAAGGCGGCAGGGTAAAAGTAAACGGGCAGTTTTTACGGGAACCGGCACTTTCCAAAAAGGTTTACGAGATTTGGCCAGAAAGCACCCGGCAGTTTTCCCGGCTTGCCGACAGCCTGGGACTTCAGTCGTTTGGATATCCTGTCCGGTCACGTGAAAGGGATTCTATTAAAATGCTTTTGACAGAAACCCAGAAAAACCGGCTTTTGAAGTCGGGCGGTATCGATTCATTAAAGATAAAAACCTCTCCACCCGATTCATCCCGCTGGGTTTACCCCAAAACCCGGAACTTTGCCTGGACCATCGACGATTATGGCCCGTTGGTAATTCCGTTCCAGGGCATGGCAATCAAGCTAAACCTTCAAAATTTCTTGCTTTACGGACGCACGATTAACCGCCTGGAAAAAATAAAACTGGAAGAAAATGACGGGCTTTACTATCTCGGCGAAGAACCGGCAACCCGGTACGTCTTTCGGCAAAACTACTATTTTATGCTGGGCGACAACCGTACCAACTCCAACGACTCGCGCTACTGGGGATTTGTGCCCGAAGAAAACATTGTGGGAAAAGCATGCCTTGTACTGTTTAACTACCGTTGCGGTGAATTCAAACGGGAAAGGGTACTAAAGCGGATTGAAAAGTTACAAAACCGTTGTATAATTGAACCTTAACAGCAAAAATCAAATGAATTGGGAAAACAATAAACCATTA
>CAZLDP010000147.1:0-6636 GCA_964558145.1 uncultured Prolixibacteraceae bacterium
GTACCATGGGGCCCAGCGGTTCCTTCCGTTTGATCATGCTGGAAAACATGGGCAGCAGCAAGCCACCTACCAGCGCCCCGAACATCGCCACCGCATCCAAAAGTCTGAAAGCCTGGGCATAAATACCAGCTTCCTGTTTCCCCAGCGGATCGGGGAGCAGACGTTCAATCATCACCGAGTCGATCCTGTTGTAAAAGGCCATCAGCAGAATCAGAAGGGCATAAGGATAGGACTTCTTCAGAAATACAAGACTGAAACGGAGATTCAGGCGAACTGAGATTTTCCCCGTTTTGGAAAGTACGATCAGGAAGGTAACCAAAGCCGTGATGACATAGGCCAGGGTTTGCACATAGACAAACCAGGTAATGTGGAACTCGCCCCCCGTGATGTGGGTAAAAAGCAGCAAGCTGCAGATGGCGATCATGATAGTACGGTCGAGTACCGACAACAGGCTGTCAGTCCTGAAAAACTGCAGTGCACTGAGGTTGGAACGGAGGTAAAGCGTGAAGGAGATCAGAAACTGATTCAGGATCAGGAAAAAAAGAAGGTGAAACTGCACTTTGTTATAGCCGATCAGGGCTGCAGCCACCAGGCTGAAGACGGCATAAACCACTGCCAGAACCAGCTTGAGTCCAATGACGAGGGAAAGGTGCTTCTGAACCAGAAAACGGTGCTGTGATATGTTGCGGTTATTGAAATTGGTAATCCCCAAATCGAGCAGGATGTTGAGAATCATCGAGAAATTAAAAAGGGCAAAGTAGAGTCCGTAGCTTTCCGCGCCCAACACATTCTGAACTGTACGGTCAATTCCCAATACCCAGAAAGGTTTAATCAGCAGGTTGAGAAATACCAGCAAGATCAGATTGGTTACAAACTTGTGTCTCAAAATCCGGCTTTTGAAAATTCAGATGCTAAAAATAGATAATTTGTGCATACTTTGTACTTTTAATCCTTAATCGAAAACCAGGATACAATGGTAATCGTTGTCAATACAAGGCTCTTGCTGAAAGGAAAGTTGGAAGGAATCGGGAGGTTCACCTGTGAAACCCTGTCGAGGATCACCCGTGCCCATCCTGAACACCAATTTATTTTTCTCTTTGACAGGACTTTCGACCCGGAGTTTATTTTTTCAGGAAACATCACGCCGGTGGCGCTCTTTCCTCCCACACGGCATCCCCTCCTCTGGAAGGTTTGGTTTGATTACCGGGTCCCCGGAATATTGAAAAGACACCGGGCTGACCTCTTTTTGTCACCCGACGGATACTTGTCGCTCCGGACCCGCGTGCCACAACTGCCGGTTATCCATGACCTCAATTTTCTTCATCGTCCGGCCGATCTTCCCCGCAGGGTATCGAACTATTACAACCGCAATTTCCCGCTCTTTGCCAGGAAGGCAGCCCGGATTGCCACGGTTTCGGAATGGTCGAAGAAAGATATCGTGAAGAGTTACGGGATTGATCCCGGCAGTGTCGATGTGGTTTACAATGGATGCACCGCATCCTTCAAACCGATAAGCCAGGAAAGAAAAGAAGCGGTGCGGTCGCGCTATTCCGGGGGTTATCCCTATTTTCTCTATGTTGGAGCGCTCCATCCCCGGAAAAATATCGGCGGATTGCTCGCCGCTTTTGAAGAGTACAAAAGTCGGTACGGAGGAGCGGAAAAGCTGCTGATTACCGGGGGCCGGATGTTCAGGAATGCCAAGGCAGAATCCCTTGCCGGCAGCATGAAGTACCGCGACGAGGTGATCTTCACAGGAAGGGTATCTCAGGAAGAACTGCCCGACATCTATGGTGCGGCACTGGCATTGACGTTCGTCCCCTTTTTCGAGGGTTTCGGCATTCCCGTGGTGGAAGCCATGGGCGCAGGGATCCCTGTGATTTGCTCCCACACCACCTCCCTGCCGGAAGTAGCCGGTGATGCTGCGCTTTTTACCGACCCTCACCAACCCCATCAGATCGCCTGGGCAATGCAAAAAGTAAGCAGTGAGGAGAGCCTCCGGAACCAAATGATTGAAAAGGGATTCCGTCAGAAGGACCAATTCAGTTGGGATCGCTCCGCGGAACTCCTTTGGGAATCCCTGATGAAAGCCCTGGCGGCTAAAGAACGTTGAGGCCAGGAGCCTCCGGCGTTCAAAAGCTGCGCCGTTCAAAGGTTCAAAGCCTGCGGCGTTCAAAAGTTCAACTTGTTAATTCAGCTTCGCTGCATTTTCTGTCGTCACTCGGCATAGCTCAAGCAAGCTTGGCTCTACACTCGCTCCTAAGAAAATTGCTCATTGTTCATTGCTAATTGCTCATTCAGCTTCGCTGCATTTTCTGTCGTCACTCGGCATAGCACAAGCAAGCTTGGCTCTGCACTCGCTCCTAAGAAAATTGCTAATTGCTAATTGTTCAACGCCTTCGGCTCCGCCCGGGAACCCTGACCGGCTGTCACCGAATACGGAATACCGGTCACCCTATTCCCGTGATCCGGTGTTTCGGTAAAAAATCGGCTCAGTTCTGTTGCATCTGTGTCACCGGCAGTTTAATTTTACCGGATCACATTCTAAAAACTATCCGATGACAAAAAAGAATCCTGTCTCCTTGAAAATTTGCTTACTTCCGGGGAGGATCGAGGCGGGTGTGGACGAGGCAGGAAGGGGATGCCTGGCTGGACCGGTGGTAGCTGCCGCGGTGATATTGCCCCCCGGATTCAGTCACCCGCTGCTGAATGATTCCAAGCAGCTTACAGAAAAATTGAGGGATCAGTTGCGGCCTGTTATTGAATCGGAGGCAGTGGCATGGAGTGTGGGAGTAGCTTCCCCGGAGGAGATTGATGAAATGAACATTCTCAGGGCAAGCTTTTTGGCGATGAACCGGGCAATCGGCAGGCTTAAGATTATTCCGGAACATCTTTTGATCGATGGAAACCGGTTCAGAAACGACAGCCGCATTCCCCATACCTGCATTGTGAAGGGAGATGCCACCTTTCTGTCGGTGGCAGCCGCTTCGATTTTGGCAAAGACCCACCGCGACGGGCTGATGATGCAGTTGCACGAAAAATTCCCCCAATTTCACTGGGATCGGAACAAGGGATATCCCACAAGGATGCATCGGCAGGCTATTGTCAGCTACGGAATCTCCCCCTGGCACCGGAAATCGTTCAAACTGACCCAGGAACAGCTTAGTTTATGGTAATTTCCCGGGAAAGGTTCTCCAATTGGAATTGAATTGTTAATTTCGGGCAATAATTCAAACTTGCAATCATGAAAAAATACATTTTCCTGGCAGTAATTGCGGCATGGATGGTTTCCTGCGGTCAGAAAGAACAAAAAATCAACACATTGACCGAAGCTCAGATTGCCGAAGGATGGGAACTCCTTTTCAATGGCGCCGACATGAGCAAATGGAAACTTTATAACGGAGGAGAGCCCACCGGATGGAAGATAGAAGAAGGGGTCATGAAAAATTCAGGGGTGGGAAGCGATTTTGGCGGCGACATCATTACTGTGAAGCAATACAGTAATTTTGAACTGGTACTTGAATGGAAAATTGCCCCCCGGAGTAATTCGGGTGTATTTTACCGCGTACAGGAAGGGGTTGCACAGGCAATATACCAAACTGGTCCCGAATACCAGCTCATCGATGACAAAGGCTGGCCTGAAAAACTGCAAGCTGACCAGTACAGCGGAGCCAATTATGGGATGCACGCTCCGGTAAACGCCAAAGTCAAACCCATTGACGACTGGAATGAAACCCGTATCGTTATAAATGGCAACCATGTGGAACACTGGCTGAATGGAGTGAAGGTCGTGGATTACGAATTCTACACCGACGACTGGTACGCAAGGAAAAATGCCGGGAAGTGGAAAGATGTGGCCACTTATGGCATTGCCGAAACCGGTCACATCGGTCTTCAGGATCATGGTGGTCTTACCATGTTCAGAAACATCAGAATCAAAGAATTATAATTAAGATGAGGGGTTTGGTTGATTACCACACCCATTCAATCCTGTCAGACGGCACCACAAGTTACGAAGAGATGGTGCGTGCAGCCATTGAAAAGGGATTGGATGAAATCGGTTTCAGCGACCATGTATGCCTGAAGCCGGTTACCTGGGCCATGCAGGAAGTGGATCTGCCGGTGATGACCCGGCAGATCATGGAAATCAGGGAGAAATACAGCCATCTGATCGCCATCCGCTATGGAATAGAACTGGACTATTTCCCCGGCAAAGAAGAGGAGCTGTTCCGGATCATCCACAGTCTGCCACTTGACTATGTTATTGGATCGGTCCATTTTATCGGGGACTGGAATTTCGACGGAGATCAGTCATTGTACGGCAAATGGAGCAACGACGAACTGTATGCGATCTATTTCGGCCTTGTCCAGCAGGCTGCGTCATCACGGCTTTTTGATACCTTGGGGCATCTCGATCTGGTGAAAATTTTCTCGGTCTATCCGGAGAGCGACCTGTCTCCCCTCTTTGAAGAAACCGCCAGAATCATCAGCCGGTCAGATGTGGTTGTAGAGCTGAACACAGGCGGACTGGACCGGCCCTGTGCAGAGTTTTACCCTGGACCTCAGTGGCTTGAACTGCTCCGCACCCATGACATTCCGGTTACCCTCAGTTCCGACGCGCATCATCCCACCCAGATTGCCCGCCATTACCAGCAAGCTGTCAGCCTGTTGAAGAAAACCGGTTATCACCAGATCATCACATTCCACGACAGGAAAAGAATCGTTCTGAAAATTTAACACCCCGGAAATGGCAATCACGACTTTCAGGGGGATGAAACCCTTTTCCCAACTGATTTTCAGCGCATTCATCGTGCTGGCGGTATTTTTAGCCTTCCAGTTGGTTGCCGCACTGATTGCCCTGCCGCTTTTTGGCATCGATCAGCTTTCCAAAATGGTTCATGGTCTGAACCTGGATGATCCCAAAACGATCGACATGCTCAAATATTTCCAGGTGTGGCAGTCGATAGGATTGTTCATCGCACCCTCTTTCCTGATTGCATGGCTGCTTCATGGCCAAATTATACGTTATCTGAAGCTGAACCAACGGGTAGAAGGAGCTGTGGTGATGATGGTCATTCTACTGGTGATACTCGTTAATCCCCTGATTAATTTTGCGGGGTCCTTCAATGCGAAGATGCACTTCCCCGAATGGCTGGGCTCTGTGGAAGAGTGGATGCGTGAAGCAGAAGATGCTGCGGCAAGGCTTACAGAAGCCTTCCTCTCCACACGGAGTGTGGGTGGCCTCCTCTTCAACCTGCTGATGATTGCCGTGCTTCCGGCGGTCGGCGAAGAGTTGCTTTTCAGGGGAGTAATCCAGGAAACCCTGACCCGGTGGACACGGAATGCACACTGGGGAATCTGGCTCTCCGCAGCCCTTTTCAGTGCGCTCCACATGCAGTTTTACGGATTTATTCCCCGCATGTTGTTGGCAGGAATGTTCGGATACCTCCTGCACTGGAGCGGATCGTTATGGCTGCCTATTCTGGCCCATTTTGTGAACAACGCAGCCGCCGTAATGGCCATTTGGCTGTCTGAAAAGAATATCATCGACCCGGCATGGGGAGAAATCGGGGCAGCTCGGGGTGAATGGCATTACGCCCTGGTCAGTCTTCTTCTCTCGGTGTTACTCCTTTTCTCCGTCTGGAAAAGCATAACACCGGGGAAAGTAACCTCCGGCAATCCGCCTTTGTAATCCATTTTTACTATTTTTGCCTATTACAAAATGACAACCATGAATTTCGAAGGAACCAAATATTTCCTGCAGTCGATACGCACTGGACAGATTTTTCAGGACAGCGGATGGCTGCTTGATGCACCTGGCGAAACGGCCCCTACCTTGATCAGGGCCATCTATGAAAACAGGCAGTTAAGGGTAAAGGACGACCTTCCCGGATTGTATAAATTTGCCGATTGGCTACCGATCTTGCGGATATTGGAAGGTTCCTCGGCTCCGGTGACTTACCGGAGCGAAGCGCTTGCCCGGGCGCTCGGCCTTTCCAACTTGTGGATTACCTTCAGCGGATACTGGCCTGAAAAGGGAGCCCTGATGCAAACCTGCACCTTTAAGGAAACCGAAGCCTATTCGGTATGTGCCCGCCTCAATCCGCAGAATGACAAGGTTCTGATAGTGGCATCAGCCGGGAATACCTCCCGTTCTTTTGCCAAGGTCTGTTCCGAAAACAAAATTCCGCTGCTGCTGTGCGTTCCTGAAGACAACCTCAATGCATTGTGGTTTGAAAAACCTTTAGACGAATGTGTCAAACTGGTTTGCAGCCGGAAAGGCAGCGACTATTTCGATGCGATTCATCTTTCAGAAATTGCATCCACCTTAGATGGATTCATCCCCGAGGGAGGCGCAAAGAATGCAGCCCGCCGCGACGGCATGGGAACTACCATACTGTCGGCAGTTACTACCATAGGTGAAATCCCCGAATACTATTTTCAGGCCGTTGGAAGCGGTACCGGCGCCATAGCTGCCTGGGAGGCCAACCTCCGTTTTCTGGCCGACGGCCGCTTCGGAAAGAGAAAAATGAAACTGATGGTTTCCCAGAATGCCCCGTTCCAGCCGATATACGATGCCTGGCACGCTGAATCACGCACCATGCTCCCCCTCGATGAATCACTGGCACGTACCCAGGT
>CAZLDP010000148.1:0-6592 GCA_964558145.1 uncultured Prolixibacteraceae bacterium
CTTTCAGGGTACCCCGTAATTACTTCATAGATTTTCCTGCCAGAATGGAAGCCCTGATCGAAGGGGAGGAGGAAAAGAAAAAGGGTGTCAAACTTCGTCTCTTTGATTACCTGAAACCCGCCTTGGGCATCGCTGCAGCGTTTGCCTCGGTCTTCTTGCTGGTGTACTGGCCTATTAAACTGGTTACCAATCCGGCATTGCTCTCAAGCAGCCAAGCCCGCGAATCGGAACAAATCATCAACCTCGTGGAGCATGTGGATGATCACACCTTCCTGTCGTTGCTTGAAAGCGAGAACAAGTCAGAACCCTTAGACGATGAGATACTGGAAAGGTATATTTCAGCCAATTACAGTGATTTGGATATTCTCATGGAAACCCATAAATAAAAAACAAAATGAAAAGAGGTATATTTCTGTTTGCGACAATACTGTTCCTCAATGGTCAGGTCAGCCATGCCCAGGGAAAGGGGGGACCTGATTTTGAAAAGTTCAAAAGTCAGAAAATCGCTTTTCTTACCGAAAAGCTGGACCTCACCCCCAAGGAAGCACAGGAGTTCTGGCCCGTATACAACCAGTTTGAAAAAGACCGCCTCTCGATTCAGCAACAACGGCGGACCCTGGAGATGAAGACCTGGGATGTGAATGTAAAACTTTCCGACCAGGAAGTGATTAAAATTACGCGCGACATTTCAGCCTCTTTCAGGAAAGAGGCAGAGATGACTGCCAACTACAACGAGAGATTCCTGAAGATCCTGCCTCCGCAGAAAGTCCTTCAGCTTTACAGGGCTGAAAACCAATTCCGGGTACACATGTTTGAACAGTATCGCAACAAAAAGTGGAAGTAGGGCGTCAGGTGGGCTTTCCGGTATATTTTACAGGACAAACCTGCCCGTTTCAAGAAACCTGATCGTCTCGTTAATCCCTTCGTACATTAGGGTATCTTCATTTACGAAGGCTACGCGGGTCCGGTACTGGGCCAAAAAATCCTCAAGGATCGGCGATGTATGCAAAGGCCTTCTGAAATCCATGGCCTGTGAAGCATTGTATAACTCTATCGCCAGAATTTTCTGAACATTTTCAGTTACTTTCAATGCCTTTGTGGCGGCATTTCCTCCCATGCTCACATGATCTTCCTGTTCGTTTGAGGAAGGGATTGAATCTACAGAAGCAGGAGTAGACAGTTGTTTATTCTGGCTGACGATTGAGGCAGCCGTATACTGGGGAATCATAAAACCGGAATTCAATCCGGGATTGGCCACCAGAAATTCAGGAAGGTTTCTTTCACCGGCGATAAGGCGGTAAGTCCTTCTTTCAGAGATACTCCCAAGCTCCGACATGGCCACTGCCAGAAAGTCGAGTGACAGGGCGAGCGGTTCTCCATGAAAATTCCCCCCCGATACAATTTTATCCTCATCGGGGAAAACTGTCGGATTGTCGGTCACTGAATTAATCTCCACCTCTACAACACCCGCCACATGCTTAACGGCATCCTTAACCGCACCATGCACCTGGGGAATACAGCGGAAAGAATAAGGATCCTGGATATGTTTTTTGGGACGTGCCATCATTTGGCTTCCGGTAAGGAGGTACCTGAAATTGGCGGCTGTCTGGATTTGCCCGGGATGGGGTCTCATTAGCTGGATATTCTCAAGGAATGGTTCGATCAGGCCGTCGAATGCATCGAGCGAAAGTGCCCCGATGATATCAGCCTGTTTGATCAGTCTGAACGATTTCAGAAGGGTATAAACGGCATGGGCGCTCATAAACTGGGTGCCATTCAGCAAGGCCAGCCCCTCTTTGGCTTCAAGCCGAAGGGGTTCCATGCCAATAATAGAAAGAACCTCATCTGCATGCCGGCGCCTTCCTTCAAAATACACCTCCCCTTTCCCCAACAGCGGAAGAAACAGCATGGCTAATGGAGCAAGGTCACCGCTGGCGCCAAGTGATCCCTGTTCACATACGATCGGTACCACGTGATGGTTGAAAAGTCCGACGATCATCTGCACCGTTTTCAGTTGAACAGCCGAGTTGCCGCGTGCCAAGGCATGCGCCTTCAGCAAAAGCATAAGCCTGATCACGTCATGCGGTACTTCGGGGCCTACATTGCAGGCATGGGAAACAACCAGATTCTCCTGAAGCTTGCTCAGTTCACTCTTAGATATCACAATATCGCATAAAGCGCCGAAACCAGTGGTAATACCATATAACGGGCCGGAGGTCTCCGAAATTTTACGGTCGAGATAGGCCTTACTCTTCCCGATGAGTTCAATAGAAATGTCGGAAAGCTCCAACTGTTTGTCCTTTTCCAGGATCTCCTCGATAATCTCAAAAGTCAGCGGCGCAGGCGAAATCAAATGAGTCTCTCTTCTCATAAACGGCAGTTTTGGCGCAATATGAGGATAAATCGGTCATGAGGAAAGGATTTTTATCAGTTCTTCAGCAGTCACCGTCACCTGGGTTCCAGTCTCCATATTTTTAAGGGCCACCTTTTGCATGTGAATTTCATTTTCACCGGCAAGGACCACGTAAGGGATCTCCTTCCGGTGGGCATAATTCATCTGCTTTTTCATTTTATCGGGTTCCGGATATACCTCCGCAGGGATACCCTGTTGACGCAACCGGTTTGCGAGGGGCAGCACATAGGCCTCTTCGGTCGTCCCAAAATTGATGAAGAGCACTTGGGTCAGCAGCCTGCTCTCCCTGGGGAACAGATCAAGCCACGACATCACATCGTAGATCCGCTCGGCCCCGAAAGAAACACCCACCCCGGAAACACCGGGCATTCCGAACACCCCTGTGAGATCGTCGTAACGACCTCCACCACAGATACTGCCAATGGTTTCATCCAACGATTTCACTTCAAAAATCGCTCCGGTATAATAATTCAACCCCCTGGCAAGGGTCAGGTCCAGCTCGGTTTCGTTTTTCAGCGAAAATCCATCGATATAACCGAAGAGAGTTTCCAGTTCATCCAATCCCTTCATCCCCGTTGCGGAGGAAGACAAAATAGCTTTCAGAAACTCAATTTTCTCACGCGTAGTGCCCTTCAGCAACAGGATGGGTTCCAGCTTTCCGATGGCATCCTCAGAGATCCCCTTCCCCGACAACTCCTCCTTCACCTTCTCCAGCCCGATTTTATCCATTTTGTCGATAGCCACCGTGATATCGGTTATTCTTTCCGGGTAACCGATCACTCCGGCAATTCCGGCTAAAACCTTCCTGTTGTTCACCTTGGTCACCGTCCTGATGCCAAACCGCGAGAAAATTTCATCAATGATCAGTACCAGTTCAGCCTCATTCAACAGGCTATCACTGCCAATCACGTCGCAGTCACACTGATAGAACTCACGGTACCTCCCCTTCTGGGGCCTGTCGGCGCGCCATACCGGCTGAATCTGGTACCTCCTGAAAGGGAAAACCACATCGTTACGATGTTGAACTACAAAACGGGCAAAAGGAACGGTCAGGTCATAACGCAACCCCTTTTCCGAAATACGGGAGGTAACGGCAGCCGTTTCTCTCTTCTCCAGAAAATCCCCCGGAAGATCGTTGAGGTAATCCCCCGAGTTGAGGATCCTGAACAGAAGCTTGTCTCCCTCCTCCCCGTACTTACCCAGTAGTGTCGAAAGATTTTCCATGGCAGGAGTCTCGATAGGCTGAAAACCGTACAAATGAAAAACCTGCTTGATTGTATCAAAAATATAATTCCGGCGTATCATTTCCTGCGGAAGGAAATCACGCGTCCCTTTGGGAATAGATGGTGACTGTGCCATAGCGTATAGAAACCTTATTTCAGAACAGCGACAAAAATACAACTTTCGGTGGGTATATTCTTTTTTTAACCGCGACGACTGGAAGAAAACAGAGAGACACAAGCACAGAATGAAATATTAACTTTGCCTTCGTTGTGACTTCCTTCGTGTCATCTTGGTTAAGAAGTATGGAAACAAATAAGAAAACAGGCCGGTACAGCCGTCTTTTCAGCCAGCTTGAACAACTTGTCGGCAAAAGCAATGATCTGAATGCCCGCATGGCCACAATTGCTGCAGTACTGCACCATAAAATGGATTATTTTTTCTGGACCGGCTTTTACATGCTGAATGAAGGGGAATTGGTGGTCAGGTGTTACCAGGGTCCCGTTGCCTGTCAGATCCTGGAGAAGGAGAGGGGAGTATGCTGGGCTGCCATCCGCCGGGGTGAAACCATTGTGGTGGAAGATGTCCATCTTTTTCCGGACCACATTGCATGTGATTCCAGGTCCAACTCGGAAATTGTCGTCCCCGTGCGCAACCAGGAGGGCATAATTATCGGCGTCCTCGATATCGACAGCCAGGAAAAGGGATCGTTCGACTCCACCGACAAGAAATGGCTTGAAAAAATCGTTGGACTGCTGAACCGGCCCTGATTCCTGCCGGCTGCCGTTCAGCTCCCGGTAGGGGCTGATAGAGAATTCCTCACTGCCCCGCTCCCTTTCACCAGGGTTTTGTATTTCAGCGAAGGGCTGGGAAGCATTTCCCCCATTTCGTTTAAATCCCATTTCCGGTCGACCAGGGAAATGGTCGCATCGTCCATAGTAACCACATTGGGCCAATCGCGCCGGAACCGGTCGTGCAGCGAAGTTTTGATGGTGGCATCCGCTAACAGTACCTTATGTTCCCCTTCCCCCGGAAAAAAAGAGATATCGCGGACGGGTTCCAAATTACCTCCCAGCAACCAAACGAGGGAGAAAATATCGTCGAGGGGGGCGCCATGGTCAAACAACAAAACCGCCAGGTAACTTCCCATTCCCGGGGCATCCTTTAAAGCTTCTTCCAACACTTTTTTTGAAAATCGGGCATCTTTAAAGACCGTCATCACAAGTACGGGGAGTGAAAACTCCTCCATAAGGTCTCTTACCCCTGAAACAAAGGGAATCTGAGCCAGATCGACGACAGCCCGGGTTACCGGATGAACGACAACATCCTGTAACGGCACTGCTTCTTCAGGGAATGGCCGTGTCAAGTCGATACCCATTTTGGATCCGAATCCGGAATGTTGCGATGAGTGGTCGAGTATATCGAGAGGCCCTTTTGAAAAATGAAGGCTGCGCTCCGGATTGAATAACTCCCTGAAAAGCTCGACGATGACCCGGTAGTCGTGAATATCACGGCCGGCTGCCGGGAGTTCTCCATCCGCTGAATGCAGGGATGTCCCAGGTGGAAATCCTGGATCTTCGTCGATCACTACCAGAATTTTATTGAACATCATCTGACCGGCTCCCCACAGCGAATTCATAACCTTTACGGCCTGTCCCGGGAAGGATTTCCTGATTTTCACCAACGAAATATTGTGTGCCACCCCTGCGAAGGGCAGGTCCATGTCGACGAGTTCCGGAATCATGGTCAGTCTGATAGGTGAAGTGAAGATTCGCTCAGTGGCTTTGCCAATCCAGGCATCTTCCATGGGTGGAATACCGACCAGGGTAGCCGGGTACACCGCATCGCGACGGTGGGTGATGCAGGTAATATGGAAACGGGGATAAAAACCGGTCAGTGAGTAAAACCCGGTATGATCGCCAAAAGGACCTTCCAGAACGAGCTCTTCCTCCGGGTCGACATATCCTTCTAACACAAAATCGGCATCTTCGGGTACATACAAATCGTTGGTCAGGCATTTAACCAGAGCGACCCTCTTTTTTCTCAGGAACCCGGCCAGGAGGTATTCATCCATGTTTTCAGGCATGGGTGCAGTGGCAGCATAGATGTATACTGGATCGCCACCCAGGGTGACTGAAACAGGCATTTTCCTTCCCAAAGCCTTATATTTTTCAAAATGGGCTGCCCCCGTTTTGTGAAGGTGCCAGTGCATACCAGTGGTCGATTTTCCAAACAGTTGCATCCGGTACATCCCAGTATTGGGCGATCCGGTTTCAGGATCGACGGTATGTACAGCCGGAAGGGTTATGAACCTGCCTCCGTCGGCCGGCCAGCACTTTAACACCGGTAGCGCTCCCAGATTGGGTACTGACATCACCACTTCCTGGCACACCCCTCTCCCGCTCTTTCGCTGAGGCATCCAGCCTGCAACATCACGCAACAGCGGGAGCATGCTCAACTTGTCCCATAATGTAACTTTCGGGGTGGTAACCGACCTGAAAAGGGAAGTAATCTCCCTCTCAATGCCGGTAAGTTCGCTGCGACCCAAAGCAAGGGCCATCCTTTTTTCCGAACCCAGCGCATTGATCAGCAGGGGGAAACGGGTACCATTGTTAGTAAACAACAACGCTTTACCTCCTCCGGGTAATTTAGAAACCCGATCGGTAACTTCCGCAATCTCCAGTACGGGGTCGAAAAATCCGGATATCCGGGTCAACTCCCCGTTTTCATCCAACTGCTTTATGAAATCAGACAATCCGTGATACGACATGTCCGTGGTTTTTGAAGATCAAATATAAAAAAAGGCTGACAAATGCCAGCCTTTCCAATATCTTCGGGAATGATTATGCTTCTGCTGATTCCTCTTCTGCAGGGGAGTCAGGGGCCACGTTCTTTACCTCTTTCATCGCTTCTGCTTCTTCTGATTTGGGTTTTCCGGCTGCTTTTTTAGCCTTTGGG
>CAZLDP010000149.1:0-6589 GCA_964558145.1 uncultured Prolixibacteraceae bacterium
TTTTAAACCTGACTTCCACAATCTGATCAGGATTTAAGATATTGGGGACATCTGCCAGCCAGTCGGTAATCCCCAGTCTGGAACAGGCTCCGGTCTGACGTGAACAAACACCTCTATCTAAAAAATCAGTGGTCTCCATATTGACTAAATTACGGGCACGCTGCATTTTAAAGGGATAGGAAACGAACCGTGCCGCCACAAAATTAATAATTAATCCATCACCATCATCTGCCGGCGAGATTACCTTCTGATCAGCCTTACCACTTTCAGCAGCGAATCAGTAAAAACAATCTTTCCATTCCCGTTCATGGAAATGTGCAGGTATCCCTCTTCAAAAAGGGCATTGAGCGGGATAACGTTTCTTTCGTGGACAAAACGCGCAAAATTCTTCCCGAATTCTTTTTCTTCCCTTGTCAGATAAACAAGAGAAGGCTTTCCGAAGTTCATCATGAAATATTCCCTGACAAGCTGCATGGCATAAAGCAGGAATTCCTTCTGAGGTTCCCGTCCCATGGCCCCCAGCTCTTCAGCCAGGTCAAGCAGTTCCGGTACTTTCGACTGGAAAGCCAGCCGCATGATCTTCTGAAAGGTTTCGAAATAATAGCTTTTGTCTTCATCGGGAGAGGAATACTCCAGCGCTTTCAGATAATTACCGTTTGCCCGGTGCACTATTTCAGCGATGGTCTCAGGATCAAATCCTCCTTCTTTTTCAAGAAGCTGCTGCATGTCGGCTGAAGTGATTTTAGGGACCCTGATCACCTGGGTTCTGGAACGGATCGTGGAAATGATGCGTTCTTCATCCTCTGTTACCAGGAGAAAAAGCGTTTTATCGGGGGGCTCCTCCACCATTTTCAGCAGCTTGTTGGCACATACGATGTGCATCCTCTCAGGCAGCCATATGATCATCACCTTATATCCCGATTCATAAGGTTTCAAGTTCAGCTTCCGGATAATCGATTCGCTTTCGTGGGCATAAATGATTCCTTGAGCTTTTTCCGTATCGATGGCGTTCAGCCATTGGTTCAGCGTAAAATAGGGCGATTTGAGGAGCATTTCGCGCCATTCGGGCAGAAAATCATCGCAATAGGACTTTTGAACATTTTTCTTTTTGAAAATGGGAAAAACAAAATGGAGATCGGGATGCTGCAGTATGGTATATTTCCGGCAGGAAGGGCAGGTTCCGCAACTGTCAGTGTCGGTACGGTTGCGGCAGGAAAGGTACCGGGCATAGGCTATCGCCAGTCCCAGCTTGCCGGACCCTTCAGGTCCCGAGAGCAGTTGTGCATGACTGACCCTCTCCTCCTTCACCGACCTGATTAGCCGTTCCTTGATTTTATCCTGCCCGATAATGTCTCTGAAAAACATGGTTTTCTTCGTGTTCTGCTCCTTTAAACAGGTTGTTTTTCCGGAAAGCCAAAAATAGGGGTTTCCCCCGAAATTTTCAGGTTATATGAACATTAAATTCAGGGAGTGGGGGAAATAGCCCATTTCCTGATCCCGGGATTTTTTTTACCTTTGATCAGGTTTAAAAAATAACAGTGAAATTATGCAGACGATACAGACTTACGATTTCAATGGGAAAAAGGCCTTGATCAGGGTGGATTTCAATGTTCCGCTCGATGAGCATTTTGTAATTACCGACGACACCCGCATCCGGGCAGCGTTGCCCACGATCAAAAAGGTGATGGAAGCGGGGGGATCTCCGGTAATTATGTCGCATTTCGGTCGTCCGAAAGCTGGTCCTGAAGATAAATATTCGATGCGTCACCTTGTGGGGCACCTGAGTAAGCTTCTGAAAACCGAAGTCAAACTGGCGCCCGACTGTATCGGAGAGGAGGTCAGGAATTTGTGCAAGTCGCTGAAGCCTGGAGAGCCTCTTTTGTTGGAGAACCTCCGTTTCCATAAAGGAGAGGAAAAGGGTGATGCGGAATTTGCCCGTCAGTTGGCGGAAAACGGCGATTGCTGGATCAATGATGCTTTCGGTACGGCCCACCGGGCACATGCCTCTACCGCTGTGATTGCACAATTTTTCCCCAACGATAAAATGTTTGGGTATCTGATCGACAGTGAGCTGGAAAGTCTCGACAAGGTATTGAAAAATCCGCAGCGTCCGTTGACCGCCATCATGGGCGGCGCAAAAGTGTCGACGAAAATCACAATAATTGAAAACTTGCTGGGAAAAGTTGACAACTTGATCCTGGGAGGAGGGATGACCTTCACCTTTGTCAAGGCAAAAGGAGGACAAATCGGAAATTCGCTCTGTGAAGACGACTTTCTTGAAACCGCACTGCGTATTGAAGAGAGCGCCAAAGCCAAAGGGGTTCAAATTATCATGGCCACTGATGTGGTGGCTGCCGATGCCTTTTCGAACGATGCCAACACAAGAGTTTGCCCGGCCGGGGAGATTCCCGATGGATGGATGGGTCTGGATGCAGGGCCTGAGAGTATAGCCCTTTTTAAAGAGGTGATTGAAAAATCGGGAACCATTCTCTGGAATGGACCGGTGGGTGTTTTTGAAATGGAGAAATTTGCCTGTGGTTCAAAAGCCGTAGGCCAGGCTATCGTTGATGCCACGCAGAAAGGAGGCTTCTCCCTGGTGGGAGGCGGTGATTCAGTGGCCTGTGTTAACCAGTTCGGATTTGCCGATGGGGTATCCTATATTTCAACGGCAGGTGGAGCTTTGCTGGAATACCTCGAAGGACGACAACTCCCCGGTATCGTGGCTGTGAGGGAGTAAAAGACCAGTTCCAAATGTGAACTTATTATTCCCCTGATTTACATTTCATCGGAGAAAAAACTTCAACAATGAAATGTAACAAAATAAAAATCAGGAAATGATATTTGGAAGAGGTTGTTCCATATCCGGAACAACCTCTTTATCTTTGGATAAAAACAAAGCTCAATGAAAACGAACAGCCTTATGGTGATTGCTTTTACATCCCTCACTTTTTTGGTGGGATGTAGTTCAGATACCCATGAAAATATGACAACGTCCCACCTGATTAATGGTTGGGAATTCCGGCAGGCAGGAGAAAAGGAGTGGATGCCTGCTACAGTCCCCGGAACCGTTCACACCGATCTTTTGGCCTCAGGAAAAATTGAGGATCCGTACTATCGGCTCAATGAGCGCCAGGTGCAATGGATCGATAAAGTGGACTGGGAATACCAGACCTTTTTTACGGTGGATGAAAAGCTATTGGAAAAGGATCGTGTAGTTCTTTATTTCAAGGGATTGGACACTTACGCTGCCGTGACAGTGAACGGTACTGAAGTACTCCGTGCCGATAACATGTTCAGGGAGTGGGAAGCTGACGTGAAATCCTGTCTGAAGCCGGGTGAAAACCAGCTTCATATTCTTTTCAGTTCGCCCATCAAAGAAGGAATCAGAAAGTATGACGCCTCTCCTTTTGTGATTCCCGTTTCAGGAAATGATCTGGCAGAAATTGGGGAGGTTGAAGGCGGGAAGATGGTCAGTGTTTTTACCCGGAAGGCGGGATATCATTTCGGATGGGACTGGGGGCCCAGGCTGGTGACCAGCGGAATATGGCGCCCGGTGATCCTGAAGGCCTGGGATGAGTTCCGGATTACTGACCTTCATTTTAGGCAGAATAGTGTGGATGACCGGAAAGCCACTTTCACCGCCCTTTTTGAAATCGAGGCAGAAGAGGGACAAAAAGCCCGGCTGGAGGTTCTCCACGAGGGGAAGGCGCTGGCATCGGCCACAGCAGATCTGATCAGGGGAAAGCAAACCTGTTCGCTCGATTTTGAAATTGACAATCCGAAGCTGTGGTGGACCAACGGTTTAGGCGAGCCCCACCTCTATACCCTGAAGGGTCAGGTGAAGAGGGCGGGTTTCCATTCCGAAGAGAGCAAGAGGGTGGGAGTAAGAACCCTTGAACTGGTCAGGGAGAAAGACGACAAGGGAACCTCCTTTTTCTTCAAACTGAATGGAGTCCCGGTTTTCATGAAAGGGGCCAATTATATCCCTAACGACATGTTCCTGCCGCGCGTAACCCCTGAGAATTACCGGAGGGTGATTGAAACGGCCAGGGTGTCGAACATGAACATGTTGCGGATATGGGGTGGCGGAGTCTACGAAGAAGATCTTTTTTATGATTTGTGTGATGAGTCTGGCATCCTGGTTTGGCAGGATTTCATGTTTGCCTGCGCCATGTTTCCGGGCGACTCCCTTTTCCTTGAAAACGTCCGTCACGAAGCTGACTGCAACGTGAAAAGGTTACGCACCCACCCCAGCATTGCACTGTGGTGCGGGAACAATGAGATACTGATCGCCTGGTACAACTGGGGATGGAAGCGGGCTGAAGAAGCTAAAAGTCTGGAAAATGCAGATAAAATTTGGAAAGCCTATACCGATATCTTTCATACCATCCTCCCCGGCGTGGTCAGTGAGTTGGATCCGTCAAGAAGCTACTGGGCATCCAGCCCTTCGTCGGGAACAGGAATCCCGCCTGACCTGGTGAACGGCGACGAACACTACTGGGGAGTCTGGTGGGGCAAAGAACCTTTCCACACTTATGCCACCCATATTGCCCGCTTCATGAGCGAATACGGATTTCAATCCTTTCCGGAAATTTCCACCGTCCGCCGGTATGCCCTGCCTGAAGATTATGACATTTCATCGGATGTGATGAAATCGCACCAGCGCTCTTCGATCGGGAACGAGACCATTACTTATTATATGCTTAAAGAGTATGAAAAGCCGGTGGATTTTGAATCGTTCCTTTATGTAAACCAGGTACTGCAGGCTGAAGGAATCAAATTTGGATTAGAAGGGCACCGCAGAGCAATGCCTTACAACATGGGTAGCCTCTACTGGCAGATCAACGACGTGTGGCCGGTGGCTTCGTGGAGTTCCACCGATTATTACCAAAAATGGAAAGCGCTTCAGTATTATGTAAGTAAAGGATTTGAACCTCTCCTGGTATCCCCCTTCCTTGAAGGTGAGGAGATGAAGGTAACGGTTGTCAACGACCATCTTGAGAGGAAAGAGGGAATATTGAAACTCAGGCTGCTGAACTTTGAGGGGGAAGCACTCCGGTCGTTAGAAACCCCTGTTTCCATTCCGGCCAACTCAAGTACTCAGCTCTTTACAGAGAACCTGGAGAAATTCCTGGCGGGAGCTGCTCCTTCGGCCTCTTTTCTTCTGTCGGAACTGACGGAAGGAGATCGGGTTTTGTCGTCGAATTTGCTCTTTTTCAGGCCTTTTAAAGATTTGGAATTGCGGGATCCCCATGTGGAATATACCCTCGAAAAGGTCGACAACGGTTTTAATCTCGCGCTTAAAACCGATATATTAGCGAAAAATGTCTATCTCCAGATTGGGGATGAACCGGGATTTTTCTCCGACAATTTTTTTGACCTGGTGCCTGATCGGCCGGTAAAAATTCATCTTTCAACCGCTATTCCGGAGGAGAAACTGAAGGAAGTACTGACTTTACGCACGCTCACGGATGCATTTTAAAGGCCGGAATCTCTTTTGAGCTGATTTTTTGAAAAAAAACATAAAAAATCATTTATTTTTCGGAAGTCTATAGTGGTTTTTAAAAATAATTATTACTTTTGTGATACTTCACGTCAGATATAGATCTGACATTGTGTGTTTGGGGGTTAACATTTGAGAAAGGGGAACTGTTGAGTTCCCCTTTTTTTGGTGCAGTCTCTTTCTGAACAACAGAAGTATCTGTATTTAAATCTTTAAGCATCAATACTTTTTACTTAAGTCGACCAGTTTTTCGGGGGTAGCCTCTTCGACGGGGAGGAGGGTGAAAGCGTACTCATAGGTTTTGCCCGTGGGGTACCGGTATTTTTCGAGGGGAAGGGCGCCCCAACTGTTGACGCCTCCCACACCCCGCTGCCCCAGGTCAATGTTCCAGCGGACGAAGTCACGGCGATTGACATCGGTGGGATGCTTCTGTTCCTTTTCAATGGGGCCGTAGTCGGCGCCGGTGCGGGCATCGAAGTCATCGGAGAGCCAGGGCATGGCAGTCATTTCAAAACCTTTGGCAGGGTCAGCGCTAACGGCCAGCCAGCCTGTTCCGGCAGCATTGGTGAGGGCAGCCCAGCGGACCCCTGTTTTATTGCCATTTTCCTGGGGTCTCACGTAGGGAAACATCTGTTCGTCTGCCTTTCCGGTGTAGAGACCCACGAATGCCGAGACATTGCGATCGATATAGTTTTCATGGGGGCCGCGGCCAAACCAGGTCAACTGGTCAAATGAAGGGGGAAGAGCCATAACCATCCCGATGCGGGGGATGTCAGATTTTTCGATGGCTGAGGACTCCAGGGTGTTGACAAACCTTACCGATCCGTCGCCCTGAACCGTATACCTTGTGATGAACGAAGAGGAGGTTTCCATAAGATCCCAGACCGCTGTTACGGTATAGCTGCCATTCTCATTTTTTACAGTCGTCAGGCTGGTGAGCCGTGGATTCAGGGTGACCTTTTTCCAGTTGATGTAGTTGAAAGGCATGCGGTTGCCGAAATAGTTGTCGGTAGGTGAGCACCAGAAATCGGGTTTCGGGCAGTAACCCTCTGCCAACCTTTCCTTCTCTTTGAATAGATAGCTCAA
>CAZLDP010000150.1:0-6572 GCA_964558145.1 uncultured Prolixibacteraceae bacterium
ACAAGGTGTGAGCCGAGGAATTATTCCGGGCTCGCACCTTTTTTGTTTTAAACAAGGCTGCTGAACCTCCGTTGTTTCGGAAATTTCTTCCCGTATCGACCCTATCCAGTCCGAGGTTGTTGAACGAATCATTGTCCCACGATCAGTTGCCGGTATAGCCGAAGCATAGGGTTGATTTCTGCAAGGATACTTATTGCTGAGACTGGAGCTGACATGAAAGCCTTTGAAAATATATAAAGAATTCGATTGACCTATACATCGTGAGGTAAAAAAAATTATGTTCGCTGGGAAGAAAAATCACTTTATCGTTATTATACAGAGAAACCCTTAACCTATCGTACTTAAAATCGGAAATAGGTCTATAAAAGATGGATATAATTCGGCAAAATTATTTTTTCGGGGGGTATTAATCTTTTTTTCGTACAGATTAATAAAATAATATTTCAGCCGGAAGATACTCAATACATCACTTCCAACAAGAATTATTATAAATTGAAGATGCATTTTTTTCAAAAGGCAAAATATTCTTACAAAAAACAGGTATTTTGTTAACAAGAATTCAAAACAAAAAACAGCCAATTATTTTTTGATAATTTAAAAAAAATAACTATAATTGCATTAAATGTTAATAAAACACCCCAGAAGCTGATCGTCATGAAATTCAAATCTTTTATGTTCTTCTCATTATGGGTCGTGGGCGGATCATTGACAGCACAGGAGTCAATAAAAGCGGATTTAAATATGTACCGCGCCAATGACACTATTGTTAAGCAACAAGTAGAGTACAAACATCCCGGGAAACAGGGCATAGACATCCTTTGGGATTTTGGGAAACTGAAAACCGTCAATAATAAATACACGGTTGTGTATAAGCAAGCAGGCGACTCTCTTTTATCGGGCACTGAACACCAGACCCGGTACTATTATAATTTCAGGAATGATTCTCTTTTCTTGACCGGATATGAAAACCCAACCACAAAAGTTGCATACGATTCACCCGAACTCTTACTGCGCTTCCCCATGAATATGGGAGATAACATTGAAGGAGATTATAAGGGGAGTGGAATATATTGTGACAAACTGGGTATTAAAACCTACGGAACATCCAAATCCACCGTAGATGCTACCGGGATGATAATTCTGCCGGGTGGCGACACGCTAAGGCATGTGACACGAGTGCGCACCACCAAACTGGTTTTAGAAAAAATCACTCCTTTATTGCCTGATACACCAATAGCATCAGTTTCCGATTCTATAGAACAATCATCCATGTTTTCCGCTGACTCCATCAATTATTTTCTTCGTTTGGATACCGGCGCGTTGGTGGTAAATACGTACAGGTGGTATGCTGCCGGTTATCGCTATCCGGTATTTGAGACTGTCTCTACCGGAAGTTCTCCCACCCATTCGAAAATCGAGTATTTCACAACGGCCTTCTACTTCCCTCCCGACAAGCACACTTATCTGAAAACCGATGGAAAGAACACTTCGTTGCAGGCTGTGTTGCTTGAAAAAGACAAGCAGCAGAATAACAACATTAATAATGCCGACAATAAAGTTGAAGGAAGCTTGGTTATCGACGATATAGAATTCACGTACAATTATTACCCCAATCCCGTGGAATCACAGCTTTACTTTGAATATTACCTTTCCAAAGACGCGAAAGTATCGTTCGGGTTATACAGCCTCACCGGTGTAATGATGTTCCGTTCGCCGGCAAAATCATTAGGAACAGGAACCCACTACGAGGCTATTGATATGGGATACTGTTCACGGGGTGAATACGTATTGACCATTTTGGTAAACAACAAGCCGTTTAGTGAGAAAATTTTAAAACAATAAAACACAATGGAATCATGAAAATAAAACCGTATAGTTTATCATTGTTTTTCATCGGATGTTTTATTCAAATCTCAATTGTGTATGCTCAGGAAAAGAGAATTACGCCCATTTCCCCGGAGGCCACAGCGCTAACCAAAATGGTTAATAATCCTGTTAATTTTTTTACCGGCATTCCGGACATAAGTATTCCGCTTTATGAAATTAAGGCTGGCGGATTAACTCTGCCGATAACCTTACAATACCATGCCGGAGGCTTTAAAATTAACGAAAAGTCCACCAGAACCGGATTAGGATGGAATTTAAGTTGTGATTTGCAAATTACAAGAGAAATAAACGGTTTAGATGATTTCGGCCCGACAGGTTACAAGAATAACACGAAAGTTACATCCGCCCCTTATCCTTTTTATACGGGAAACGAAGGCTATCAACAACAAAACATGTATGAGGTTGCCAATGGGCACGTGGATGCAATGCCTGACAAGTTCTATTACAAATTGTTAAACAAGTCGGGAGCATTTTTTATTTTAAAGAATTCGACCGGAACCGGCTATTCTTTTATGCCTATACCTTATGATAATATAAAAATTGAATTCGCTCAACCTAATTTCATCATAACCGATTCTGATGGGACAAAATACTATTTTGGTGAAGGAAGTATAGATAGTGGTACAGGCAAGGAGTTTGCACGGGAATCTCAATATTCATCAGGTAACCTAACTGCCTGGAAGTGCGTGAAAATTGTAAACAACATCGGCAGAGAGGAATTCTCTTTCAGCTACGTAAATACAACAGATAAAAATTATACAAAAAGGGATTTTATTGAGTTTTATAGCGCCTATTATTATAATCGAAATAGCTTCGGCGACTATTTCCGTTCCGATGAATATCCATTATCTGGACAAACCTCGTTCAACGGTTATCCTTATTTCTTATTTCGTGTGTCAAATCCTAAATACATCGAATGTAATGCAAGTGAAAATATTCCAAAATTGCATGTACCCTACTATGACGTTGGAAACGACACTTTTATCGATTATGTACTGGATTATACCGTTTACGGATATCCTACCACGACTACCCCCACATATATAAACAGTTTAACCCTTCAAACAATAACCTTCAGAGGGGGAACAGTGACATTTAACGGCGCCAATCAATTAACGAATATAACGGTCAAAAATGTATCGGGACAGACAGTAAAATTATTCCGGTTCTTTCAATCTGTCACGGTTCCCATTAATTTAGCCCAAGCAAAATTATATAATGGTGATGGCTTCCAGGGTACACTTTATCTGGATTCATTGACGATGGGGATATCCTCGCAATCCTACGAAACCTATAAATTTTTCTACAACGATAAGTATTGCTATGGAAATCACCTGACCGGACATGACGCATGGAAATACCCCAACAGTAGTACAAAGGAAATCGCGGCATGGGGGCAGTTAAACATACTTCCCTCCGTAACATCGTGGGAAACGTACTACTTTTCAGTAATTAACGTTGATGATAAAATAGACAACATTCCGTTGACAACACCCGGTTCTGAATGGTCACTCTCTACTGATGAAGCATCTATGATGAAAGGTGTATTAAAGAGAATTGTTTATCCGACGGGCGGATTTGTCGACTACGATTTCGAAGCCAATCAATACCCTGTGCAGTTTCTTATTGAAAATTATTCGATGTATAATCCAAATTACACATCTGCTTTTCCGCAACGCTGCGGTGGATTAAGAATTAGGAGCATCAATTTCTATGAACCGGGTTCCATGAAGCCGTCTATCCAAAAATATTACAAGTACGGCAAAAACGAAAACGGTATAGGAGAATTGATGTATAACCCCAAAATAGACGTTTCCGACGATTATTATAATCTGGCTCCCGTAACTACGTCGCAATTTGTAGCTCATGTCGAATGGCCTTGTAATAATTGGAATCCCCAGTGTCAAAATAGAAATCAGCTTACTCTTCTTTCCATTGAACGCAAGAAAATGTACTATCCCGCGTCGGCTATGGATTATTCCTACGGGAACGGAATATTCGTTTTTTATACCGATGTAACGGAGTATAACATGGATATGGGGGTGCAATCCGGTAAAACTGTGTATAGCTTCTATTCGCCTAAAGATTTTCATTCTGGGCAGTGGAATTATCAAAGCCACATACCGGGAACTATGACTCCTTACATAAAAACCGGCGTATATAGCGGCTTGCAAAAAAGCATCAGTCAATACCGGTTTACTCCGGCAGGAGAATACAAACTGTTACACAAAACCTCCTATGAATATGAAAAATTTGAAAAACCACCCTATATACAGGTAGCATATAGCCTTTTTAATATTTTATACATGCTTGAAGGTGGAGTTGGGCCTGATGAACATAGCCTACTCTACAACGCGGATTATCCCTCACCCATTGGATATAATATAATAGGTTATGATAATGGGGAGGATTTTATTTGCGGAACTTATACCCTCCCGGTTGAAAAAGTAATGATGACAAAACAAACAGAAGAACGTTATGACAGCTTAGACAACGTTACGACCAACGAAACGACTTATTCTTATGACTCCCATTTTCAGTTAAGTTCGACAATAACTATAAAAAGCAACGGAAATATACTTAACACCGTTTATAAATACCCGTATGATTTTGGAGGAGTTTATTCCACCATGACAACTAAAAACATCATCACTCCGGTGATAGAGGAACAAGTGTCGGCAAACGGAAGCAGAACTAAAACCACAAAGAATAACTATAAAACAGTAACCGTGGGTACCGATTTTATTGTTCCGTCGTCTATAGAAATTGCCTATACGAATAGTCCGCTGAAAACGCAAGTAACTTTTGATGAATACGACCAATACGGCAATATTTTGCAACTTACGGGAAAAGATGGACTCCCTATCTCCTATTTATGGGGATATTGGGGGTTATACCCCGTAGCAGAATTGAAAGGCGTGAGTTATTCATTGATTCCCGCAAGTTTCAAATCGAATGCACAGATTAATGTACCCGCCGACGATGCTTCCTTACGTACTATTCTGGCCAGCCTAAGGAGCAATTTTACAGGAAATACTCCCCAAATCACGGGATTTACCCACAAATGGTTAACAGGGCTTTCCAGCCGGATAGATGCAAACGGGCTTATTACTTATTATGAATATGACCCTTACGGCAGGTTAATTTCCGTCAAGGACAATGCAGGAAAGACAATACAGTCTCATACATATAATATACCCAATCCGACTTCTCCTCGGTTCCTTTGGTGTGTGAATACCCCTCAGTTTTTCAGTTTTATTCCGGAGAATTCCGGTTACAATCCAACATATAATGTAATTTTACCCGGAGGACAACTGTCAAATTATGTAACCGAAAGTGCAAACAGTGATGTAATTAATCTATACAATGATCAAGTCACTCGTGGCTTAGTAGAGTCGACAAGCTTCCCGCCTGCTTGTAGCAGCCAATGTGTTAAAGTTGAAGTGTCAGGTTCATATAGCAGTTATTATCAACCTTTCTTTAGTAATAGTGGCGTGGTGGATTTCCTGCAAAACGGTTCGGTTGTTTATTCCGTTAACGTGCCTTTCGGCGATATAAACAATTTCGTGAATCCCTCATTCCCCACGGTAGAACTTTATATTAAGCCCGGCACCTACGATATCTCCGTACATCTTAACCCCCAAACCGCCTATCACAACGGCAATATACCGTTGTATGCATGCTGTGATTCCAATAATAATGAACTGCTACGGTTTAACTCAACAGAAGCAACCATGACTTTCAGTCTTTCCACGATTTATTATATTTATATCGCGGACGTATTTGCGCAAACTGTAACCATGCTTAACGATTATACACTTGGGTACTAATAAAACAACGACAAAATGAAAATACATTTTTCCCTATGGGCCATTATGTGTATGGGATTCCTGTTTTCAACTGCCATGACCCATGCCCAAAACCGAGACATGGTGCATAAGTTTATTGTTTCTCATAGCCAGGGGATATCGTATCACATGGCCGATAAATACCGACTGGACAGTGTGAAGCAAAAACAAGTGGAGAAAGTGTTTATTGAGTATTACATGGGTGTGGATTCGTTACGAACCGGCTCGGGTAAAACTGAGAAAGAGTCTGCCTATAAGGATCTGGTAAAAAAGCGGGATGACGCGCTGAAGAGAATCTTTCAAGTTAAGAAATGGAAAAGGTTTCAGGCGGACCTGCAAAATAAGCGTTTGCACACTCCCTATGAAAATAAAAATAACATACAACCTTAAAGGAAATGAGTACCGGTAATACCCATAGAGCAAAAAAATCAGCGATGGTCGGGCTGCTGTTTTGCATCGCGATAAAAACCATTGCTCAAAGTCCCGGTCAAAACCATATTCTTACCAAAACCCTTTTAGAAGAAGGGGAAACCAGATCGCTTGATAAAATTGAGTATTTCGACGGAATGGGGCGTCTTGTGCAGACGGCATTAAAAGCCGCATCACCTGCCGGGAAAGACATTGTTACCCTGCAGGAGTACGATGCTACAGGACGCGAAAGCAATGCCTGGCTTCCGGTTCCCATCGGGGGGGGAACGGGTGTTTATGACGATCCCGCAACGTTGAAATCGGGAGCGAACACGTTTTATTCCGACGGGGCAGCCTATTCAAATCCCGTTTATGAACCTTCACCTCTTAATCGTGTGATGGAACAATACGGGCCGGGAGCGGCATGGC
>CAZLDP010000151.1:0-6567 GCA_964558145.1 uncultured Prolixibacteraceae bacterium
TTAGGTAGCGGTCTGCAAAACCGCGTACGGCGGTTCGATTCCGCCAGGAACCTCCCTTTCAATTAAAAACCTTCTGTAAATAACACATTTACAGAAGGTTTTTTAATTTATCCCTTGACCACAGCCAAAGGCCTTAATTCCACCAGTTTTTTCACCAGGTCATTTTGGTTTTCCATCACTGTGTCGATGTCTTTGTAAGCTCCGGGAGCCTCATCCAGGTTTCCGGCCGTCCTAATGTCGTGAATGATCCCCTGCCGGTTCATGATCCCGATTTCCTCTTCCAGATTCAAACTCCTGATGGCCTGGTTCCTTCCCATCTTACGCCCTGCGCCATGCGAACACGACATAAAAGCTTCCCGGTTCCCCAATCCTTCCACGATGTAAGATTTGGAGCCCTGGGAGCCGGGAATGATTCCTATCTCACCCGGTTTTGCGGAAGTGGCGCCCTTCCGGTGAACCACCACGTCTTTGCCAAAATGAGACTCCCACCGGGCATAATTATGGGCTATATTGATGACCGGATCAAAGACCACTCCTTTCCCCATCACCTTATGAAAAAAAACCTGGATCCTGTCCATCATCAGTTTCCGGTTGGCCAGGGCAAACTCCACACAGTATTTCATTTCCCTGAAATAGGCTTTGGCTTCGGCAGTCTGAATGGGCAGAAAGGCAAGTTCCATCGATTTCTCCACTTCGGAATGCCACATGGCATTGCAACGGATCGCAATCTTATTGTAAAAGTCAGCCACCTTTTTCCCCAGGTTCCGAGAACCGGAATGGAGCATGATCCAAATAAAACCATCATCCCCCTGCTGAATTTCAATAAAATGATTGCCGCTGCCCAGGGTCCCTATTTGTCTTTTCGCTGATTCGTACGCTGATTTCACCACTCGCAATTCATCCAGATCAAAACCCAGGGGCATCAGACTTTCATCCTGCGGCTTGGGGTGATGCGCAGTGCCAACCGGGATTCCCTGTTTGATCAGACCGACAATTTTACGCAATTTCTTTTCTCCGATCGTGTTAAGATTGCTCCTGACGGCACACATTCCACACCCGATATCGACGCCTACCGCATTGGGCACAATGACATCGACCGCAGCAAAAACGCCTCCTATGGGCATACCAAACCCGGAATGCGCATCGGGCATAATGGCAAGATGCCTGTATATGAACGGCAGATTTGCCAGGTTTTTGGCCTGCTGAATGGCACTCCCTTCCATTTCATCCAGCCACATTTTTATGGGGACTCTTTCCGATAAGATGATGTTTTTCATTTTTCAAGGTTGATTTTCAGAATACTCAAGACTTTTTCATCCATTGATTCTTTGACGTTTCAAAAATATCCAACCCTCCAAAAAAGAGTTAGTACTGTATCTCATCCGCTTCTCCTCTATACCCCCTGACGGTTACAAGTATCGCCGGGTGGTTTTCCGGTAATGCCGGTATGCATCCCCAAACCGCTCTTCCAGAAAACGTTCCTCTCCCTTGATGATCAGATGATAAATCCACATGCTGTACAATCCGGGAAGGATAACCCACCATTTCAGCGTATAGGCCATGGCAGCCAGGGTTATCAGGTGCAACCCCACATACAACGGGTTGCGGCTCAACCGGTAGAGGCCTTTGGTAAGAAGTCGGGTCTCCTGCACAGGCAACCCGATCCGGAGAGAACTCCCCAGGGTGAACGAACTGAACAGAACCAGTAGAATTCCGGGTATCAGCATCACAAGGGCAGCCAGATCAAAGCCCCTTCCTGCCGCCTGGTGCAGATACGTCCCCCCGAAATAAACATATAGACCAGCAAACCAGGTAAAAAAGCCTGCCGCCTTGCCTGTATAAAACAACCAGGGATTGATTGTCGTCTTTCCATGTACCTCCACCATCTGTTTTTCTGGTAAAGATATCCATTTCACCTCTCATTTCAATGACCACTCTTTCTGAACACCAACCGGGGTCACCCAATCTCCGCAGGGGGTCAAACTACGGATTCTTTAGTTTTCGCCACCATGATGGATTAATTCTTTCCCTGTTTTCCTGAAACGAATCTCAGGAATAATTGTCAATCAGTCTATAATCTCAACCATCTCTTTGACATCCGGAACCAGGAACTTTGGAACCTGGAACACTTGAACAGCCCAACTTAGATAAATCTCTCCCTCTTTTGGAGGTTGAAAAGTCCGTACAGCAGGAAGATAACCATCCCAATCCCCAGGAACAACCGGTTACGGGTGACAATGCCGTCCCAGATGATTGGATTGAAATTGTCGGGTAATTCCATCGGATTCAGAAAAATGTTCCATTGCGACCGTTCGATATTTCCAGACAGGATCAACAAGGCCACCCCGATGAGGATCATCACCACCGCGGTTCCATTGCCGTTTTTGATCAAAGTGGAGAACATAAAGGCAGCGGCGCCCAGAAATCCTATGGGGAACATCAACTGGATGGCCATCTCAAAGGGTTTGACAGGGTATAAGAGAAGCGAGGAGAGGTAACCATACCCGATAAGAACTATAAAGACTTCCACAAAAATCATAACCAGTCGCACCAGCCATATTTTGTAGCGGTAATTGGGTATTCCGAAAAGGATTTCCAGAATACGGGAGTCCTCATCATTCTGTATTCCGAATACCGAGGGATAGAAAACCAACAGCACGCCCGGAAAGAGGATCAGGTTGTAGATGTTGCCTTCTCCGACTGACTGGTTGTTATACGCCTGCATGATGGCGAAGAACAGATAAAAGGCAAATGAGGCAAGCAGGAACCAAAGGAACTTACCTGCAAAGATGATTTTCAGGTTGTAGCGGATACTCCGCCAAAGGATGACCAGTGAGCTTTTCTGAAGCAGCTTCATGTCGTTCTTTTATTTCCTCCCGTCAAGCGATGTCGCGCAACAGGCACAAATAAGCATCTTCGAGGTGTGCTTTCACATTAACGGCACCGGGGACGGGTTTGTCCTTTGCCACGGCACGTACCTTGATATTTTCCCCTTCGCGGAGATGATTGGTGATCATCTGTTTATGGGGGAATTGTTCAAATTCAGCGGTTGTCAGCGTAAACTGCCACACAAAACCCTCACCAAGGTTGACCATTTCCGTCGGAGTGCCCGCATACTTAAGGCGCCCCTTGTTGATCACGGCCACCTGGTTACACGAGCTGGATATATCTTCGATGATATGGGTAGAGAAGATCACGATCCGTTCGCGGCTCAGTTCCACAAGCAGGTTTCGGAACCGTATCCTTTCCCTGGGATCCAGTCCCGCCGTGGGTTCGTCGACCACCAGGATACGGGGCAGGTTCAGGAGAATATGGGCGATACCGATCCGTTGTTTCATCCCTCCGGAATAGGAGCCTATATTTTCATCCTTGCGGTCGAACATACGCACCGCTTTCAACACATATTCCAGCCTTTCGTTCCGGGTTTGGGTATCGGTGATCCCCTTGAGGATCGCCTGGTAGTCGAGGAATTCCCAGGCTGTCATGTTCTCGTAAGTCCCGAACTCCTGGGGAAGGTAACCAATGAGCCCTTGTAGTTCTTCGCGGTATTGCTGGGTATCGAGCCCGTTGATGTAGATCTTTCCATAACTTTGTTCGAAGATTCCCGTGATGATGCGCATCATCGTCGATTTACCGGCGCCATTTGGTCCCAGGAGTCCGAACATACCCGTGGTAATTTCCAGGGAGACCCCGTTGAGGGCTTTGAAAGGTTTCTTTCTCTTTCCGATGACCGGTATCTCCTTGACCACACGGAAGTAACCCCTGCGGAGCTTTCCGAACCTGCCCGTGATCCTGTCGACATTGACATTCTTGTTGTGGACGTATTCCGAAGAGCTGTAAATTGCAAGGAGGATCAACACAATGAGACCGGTGAAGATGACCATTCCCGTATTATCCCATTTCAGGAAAAAGATAAACAGGAAGATGACCGGAACGCCCCACATCAGGAAGTAGTATCCCCATTTTTTCAGTTTCAGCGGATACTTTCTGCCTTCCTCTGCACCAAGGCGGGTCAGAACAGCGCTCAGTGGCTGCCATAACAGGAAGAGGAAGAAGTAAAGCCCAACCGACAGGACGAGCATCCAGAAATTACTGCCCAGGTAGAAAAAGGTAAACCAGACCATAAATCCGAAAAGGGGGATCTGCCAGATCAGGTCGTAGAAATCGCGGGGTTTGTCATATTCGCGAACAAGACCGGCTCTTTCCCTGATCTTAAGTCCTGATTTCCATTCCCGGGTAAAGCGATTATCCCTTTCATAGATTTTTACCAGTTTCCGGATGGTGATCCGGATGGGTTCATTTTCGCGGATCAGTTTGGTTTGGGCTGTTCGCAGACTGTTCTGCACGAACCAGGTTAATCCCGGGATCAGGATGATAACCAGGAGGAAAGTCAGCAACTGCCAGATGAAAGAATCTACACGGGTATAGATGTACCAAACGGATGCGAGGAACAGTGCAAGATGGAGCAGTTTGATCTTCCAGTTCAGTCCTTTCATCCATTCCAGCGCATTTTCCAGTCCGGCGTAAAGTGTGGGCACAAAAACCAGGGTAAGCAGGGTGCTCACAGAGAGTCCGCCGATCACGGTGATGGCAAACGGTGCACCAATGGCGCCCACATATTCTGAATTTCCAAGCGCCAGGGGGAACATGGCCACGATAGTGGTAATGGCGGTAATCAGGATGGGGCGTACCCTTGAAAGGCCTGCCTCAATGAGCGCCCTTGACTTCCGGTGTCCCCGTTTCCGGAGGATGTTAGTGAAGTCGATCAGGATGATCCCGTTGTTGACCACCACCCCCAACAGGATAATGAATCCGGTAAGCGTATTGGCATTAAAGAGGCTGTTCCCCGTAATGATCAGTGCAAGGAACGAACCGATAGCTGCCAGGGGTACCGAGAACATCAGGACAAAGGGAATGGAGAGGGATTCAAACACCGAAGCCAGAATCATTAAAATCAGGACAAAGGCAGCCCCGATCAGGAAATAAAACTCGCGGTATTGGTCTTCTTCGTGAATCACCTGAATAGCCACGCCCGGAGGAAGGTTATAGGCTTCCACAATGTTGTCGATTTCCAACCTGTACGCTGTCAGCAGATCTTTCGACTGCTGGGCTTCGGAAGCAAACCGGTAGTTCACCTCCACCTGCTTTTCCTGGTTGATCCGGGTAATGTTGGCCATTCCGCTGGCGTAAACGATTTCGGCTATATCCTGCAGATCATAGAGGGCGCCCGCATTATTTCTGATTTTCAGCGAGCGGAGATCGTCGATGGTTTTGCTCTTATCCTCCTCCTCGTCGACACCCTTTTCCTTCAGAATGATGTCGTACTCATCGGTTCCCTGCTTGAAGGTGACTCCCGAGCTGAACTCCCTGTTGAAGGATCCCAGTTCACCGGCAATGTTGTTGAGTGTGATTCCGTATTCGGTCATCAGCCGCTGGTTGAAGTGAAGGTGCACCTCAGGGCGGTTAGACCCCACACTCACATTCACACTCGACACCGATTCCAGCTCGTTGATGAAGTACCGGAGATCTTCGGCTACACCCCTTAATACGTTAAAATCCTGCCCTTTGATCACAATTCTTTCCTGGTTGGTGCCAATGCCCAAAAACCGGCCGAAGTTGCCTGCCGTACCGCCTCCTCCTCCCATGCTGCCGCCACGGAAGCTTTGGCTGGAGGTGGGTTGTGTCAGGCTGATCTCAGCATTGCGGATATTTTTAACGCGGTTTTCTACATCGGTCCTGATTTCCGCAATCTCCCTTTTGGCAATCTTTTTAAAATCCTCTTTCAGGCTGATGGTGACGATGGCATTCTCCTCCTGGATTTGGGAGGAATAATCCTGAATCTCCTTCACATCGGGGAGCCTGCTTTCCAGTTCCCTGACCACAATGTCGGTAGCATCGAGGGTCGATCCGGTGGGCATGGTCACATAGACCGAGAAAGTATCCTGGTCCACCTCGCGCAAGGAGTTCACACTGATGGCAGTAACCACGAAAATGGAGATAAAAAAGACGACCAGGGCCCCGATTACCGTAGTGGCCGGATTCCGCATGGCACTCTTCAGCAGCACAATATACACTTGGATGATCCGGTTGTTGGTGGTCACCTTTTCATAAAACACATTGTGAGAATGTTTCCCTTCCAGAAGAGCATGGGTGGCCATGGGGATGAGCAGCAGGGCCACCAGGGCAGAAATCACAAGTGTGGAAACAATGGAAATCCCCACATGGTTCCCCAGGATCCTGACCATGTTTTCCGAAGAAAAAATGAAAGGCAGAAATACGGTGACCGTGGTAAGGGTGGCCGCCACTACGGAGCGCCAAACCTCGGTAGTTCCCTGGGTGACTGCTTTTTCGGGCGTATATTTTTTTCCTGCCAGCCGGTAAATATTTTCCAGTACCACCACGCTGTTGTCCAACAGCATGCCTACGGCAAGCGCCATTCCCACCAGGGTAAGGCTGTTGATGGAGATTCCGAAGGCATAAAACAAGTTGAAGGCCGAAAAAACCGAAACGGGGATTGCCATGGCAATCAGGGCAACAATCTTCAAGTTTTTCAAAAAGATCCAGAGT
>CAZLDP010000152.1:0-6474 GCA_964558145.1 uncultured Prolixibacteraceae bacterium
GGTCAAAGCAAAGTTATCAATGTCAGATTGACGGAAATTGCCGAAGTGTTGGTGGAGGCTGTTGTGGTTGCTTTCGGAAAGCAGGCCAAGGAAAGTGTAATTTCATCTATTACTACAGTGAACACAAAGGATTCAAAAGTCCCGTCGAGTAATCTGACAACTGCCCTTGCAGGTAAAATGGCCGGATTGATATCTTACCAAACCACGGGTGCCCCCGGCGAAGAGGATGCTCAGTTTTTCGTTCGCAGTGTGACCTCTTTTGGCAGTGGTTTGACTAAACCGCTTATCCTGATCGACAATATCGAAATGACGACAAAGGACTTGTCCCGACTTAATCCTGATGACATTGCCAGTTTTTCCATATTGAAGGATGCATCTGCGACTGCATTGTATGGAGCAAGAGGGGCTAATGGGGTGGTTCTGGTAACAACCAAGGAAGGGGAAAAAGGTGGAGTCAAAGTACAGTTCCGGTATGAAACTTCGCTGTCGGCTCCTACCACTCAGGTTGATGTTGCAGACCCTATTACTTTCATGAAATATTCCAATATTGCCAGTATGACGCGTCATGGTGTGCTCACCTATCCACAGGGTAAAATTGAAATGACAAAAGATCCGAACCGGAACCAATACGTTTATCCTGCAGTCGATTGGTTGGATATGCTCACAAAGGATTATTCGATGAACCAAAGAGCAAATATCAATCTTACCGGTGGGGGAAATGCTGCCACTTATTTTCTGGCCGGCTCTTTTTCACATGACAATGGCATTTTGCAGGTTGACCGGGCAAATCCTTTTAATACGAATATCAATCTGAAAAAATATTCGGTCCGTTCCAATGTTAATCTTAACCTGACCAAGACCTTGGAAGCCAAGGTCAGGGTAAGTGCCAGTTTTGAAGATTATACCGGTCCGATCGGAGAATTCGGAAGCGGGGGTGCCAATACCTACGGAAAATCATTGTTGGCCAATCCGGTGCTTTTCCCAGCTTATTACGCAGCAGATGCGGCCACCCAATATGTAGACCGGATTCGTTTCGGAAACTATTCTGACAACGAATACGGGATGGGATCTCCTGCCTATATTAACCCATACGCTGATATTATGAGAGGGTATGAGGACGTAAGCAATACCACCCTCTTAACCCAATTGGAATTACATCAGAACCTGAATAGGATTACAAAAGGGTTAAGCGCCCGCTTTATCGGCAGCATTACCCGGTATTCCGGATTTAACATTGTACGCAGCTATCGGCCTTTTTATTATCAGTATATCAAAGGAACGTATGATCCGGCTAATTCTCAATTCCCGTTTGAATTGGCTTCATTAAATCCTGAAGGGGGCTCCGACTATATTGATTATACTGCAGGTGATAAATCGGTCAGATCCACCGGTTACGGGGAGGGAGCTGTTTTGTACAACCGCAAGTTTAATGAGATTCACGATGTAGGCGGACTTATTGTCGGGTCATTCAAACAGATTTTGGATGGAAGTCCTGTAAATTTAGATTCTTCACTGCCCTCAAGAAATATTTCATTTGCCGGACGTTTCACCTATGGTTTCAATCAAACTTATTTTGCTGAGTTTAATTTCGGGATTAACGGTTCCGAGCGTTTCGATCCCGAACACCGATGGGGATTTTTCCCTTCATTCGGAGCAGGTTGGCAGATTTCGAATGAGCCTTTCTGGGCTTCATTGAAAGAGATCGTACCCAAGCTGAAAGTAAGGGCTACCTATGGTTTAGTGGGAAATGACGTGATCGTTTCTGATGAGGACCGTTTCTTTTTTACTTCCAATGTGAATCTTAACGGACCCAGGGCCGGATATTTTGGAAAAGATCCTTATTTGACCTTTAGTCGTCCCACAATTACTATTACGCGGTACGCCAATCCGAATATTACCTGGGAAGTTTCCTATAAGACCAACCTGGCTATTGAGTTAGGTCTGTTGGATAACGACCTGAATTTTCAGGCCGAGTTCTACCATGAGAACCGCACCAACATCGTCCAGCTTCGTCCCGATATCCCTTCCACAACCGGTCTGACTGCCGGCGTCAGGACCAATTACGGGGAAGCGATAGGAAAAGGTGTTGATTTAACATTGGACTACACCAGGGCATTAGCCAATTCATTGTGGTACATTGTAAGGGGTAACTTTACTTATGGAACGTCCAAAATCACAAAATATGATGAACTGGACTATTCGGGAATTGCTCCCTGGAGATCTGTGGTAGGACAAAAAGTCGGACAAACCCGGGGATATGTGGCCGAACGTTTATTTATTGACGACAATGAAGTACTTAATTCTCCTAAACAGCAAGTAAGCAGTTCGGGGGGTGATTATCAGGCTGGCGACATTAAATACCGGGATATCAACAGGGACGGAGTGATTAATGAGTATGACATTGTTCCCATGGGTTATCCCACAAATCCTGAAATTCAGTACGGCTTCGGGGGTTCTTTGGGGTATAAAGATTTTGATATTTCATTATTTTTTCAAGGCTCATCCCGTTATTCCTTTTTCTTGAATGCCAGGGCAATGGCGCCTTTTGTAGAGGTGACCTCGGGAGGGCAAAAGGGTAACCGCGCCATGCTGAATTTCATTGCAGAGAGTGTATGGACTGAAACCAACAGGGACATCTATGCCAGTTGGCCCCGTCTCTCTCCGGATACCGGATCGGCTGCTTACGGAAACAACAACAACTTTGTAAACAGCAATTTCTGGATGCGCTCGGCAAGCTTCCTGCGGTTAAAATCAGTTGAAATGGGGTATAAGATTCCTGATATTAAAGGGTTCAGTCCCCGGGTTTACGCGAGTGGAACAAATTTACTCACCTTCTCTGATTTTAAGTTGTGGGATCCTGAGATGGGTGGTAACGGACTGGCATATCCCATCCAGCGGGTATTTAACATTGGCCTTCAGATTAACTTCTAATCAAAAAATTACTATAATGAAAAAAATAGAATATTTACTGCTTTTCATCCTGATGTTTCCGGTCATAGGGTGCAATAGCTTCCTGGATATATTGCCTGATGACAAACCTGAATTGAAAGATGCATTTAAGGATAAATACAATGCGGAGAAATACTTGTTCACCTGTTACGGCAGTCTTCCCAGTTCCGCAGATCCCGGGTACGCGCTGGGTCTTAGCGGGGGGGGCGACATCATTTATTCTGAATTGAATACCGGAGGAGGTTTGCCTTCAGGCCCTCCGGGAACCATGATGAGTTTTCTGAAAGGAAATAACACCGTTAATCCTTACAGTAATTTTTGGGACGGCCTAAACGGTGCGGATAAAAACATTTGGCAGGGGATCCGTCATTGCAATGTTTTTTTAGAGAATATCCGGGTCGAAGATGGAGGTCCAAGGGACTTGGAAGAGAGTCTCAGAACTCAGTGGATTGCTGAAGCGATGGCCATAAAAGCCTATTTGCACTTTTTTCTTTTTCGACTTTACGGACCAATTCCGATTATCGATCAGGTGATACCTGTTTCTTCAAAGGGAGATGAAGTCAACCTTTACCGGGAACCGGTTGACGATGTGGTGGATTATATTACGAAGACGCTGGATGAAGCCATCGAAAATCTTCCGTCGATCAATGAATTGGATGTGGTCAGCGAGTACGGAAGATTTACCAAAACCATTGCTTTATGTATCAAGGCAAAAACCCTGGTTTTGGCTGCCAGTCCCCTTTTTAACAACAACAATTACTATAGCGGAATTAAAGACAAAAGAGGTATTGAACTCTTCCCCGACGGCGACAGCAAGGCGCGTTGGGAGCGGGCATTAACGGCTTGTGACGAAGCTTGCCGTTCGGCTGAAGCAGACGGTGCAACCATTTTTATCACCACTGACGGGGGGAACAATGCTATCAGGGGTATTAATATGACCAATATCAATGATACCACGAAGGCTATGGTAAACCTCCGGCAGGCAGTCACGGAACCCTGGAACACTGAAATAATCTGGGCGACCAATGAAAGCACCTGGAAACTTCAAAGGTGGAGTACCATGCTGAGCAATGATGAATGGTTTAATATTGCTGGTTCAGGTGGTGGAGATGCCGGACAGCGTCATGCTCCGACATTGAATGTCGTGGAAGGCTTTTATTCTTCTCATGGTATACCCATTCATGAAGATGAGGATTGGGAAAGAAATGGTTGGTATAAGAACCGCTATAAGACGCAACTTCCGGATGCAATGCACCAGAAATATTTTATCAAAAAAGGACAG
The DNA here is from genome assembly GCA_964558145.1 of uncultured Prolixibacteraceae bacterium. GTDB lineage: Bacteria > Bacteroidota > Bacteroidia > Bacteroidales > Prolixibacteraceae > UBA1413. The sequence goes on from CAZLDP010000152.1 coordinate 4,232, forward strand.
GAAACTGCAATCCTCCATTTCAACCGTTCATTGCGTTTTTATGCATCGGTTGGATTCGACGGGGGAATCTGGGAGGGACGGGAAAAGAGCCTGGCAGAAGCATCATTCCCTAACATGATGAGACATTATGGAAGTGGAATGAAACATACAGAAGCATATGGAGGTTACCCTTTTTCAGGTTATTTAGCCAAAAAATTAAGTCATTTAAGAACAACGTATACGGAGACCCGGATTACTTTAATAAGTCAGAATTATTCTTTTCCAATTATCCGGTTGGCTGATATGTATTTGTTGTTGGCAGAATGCCTGAATGAGGTGGGAGGTCCCGGAAAAACGGATTCAAAAGGAGAAAACGCGTATCACTATCTGGATCAGATCAGGGCAAGGGTCGGTATGGAAGGCGTGGTCGACAGTTGGAATAAATATGCCATTGGGGAGTATAAAACCAAACCGGGTAACATCGACGGCTTAAGGGATATTATCCGGCAGGAACGTTTGAATGAACTGGCATTTGAGGGACATTTCTACTACGATGTAAGAAGATGGTTAATGGCGGAAGAGATGTTCAATAAGCCCATTTTAGGATGGAATAAAGAGGGGGAAAACAAGCAGGATTTTTACAATATCCGCGTATTGTTAATTCCCAGGTTTTCCATGAAAGATTATCTGATGCCTATCAGAACCAATTCATTGCTGCAAAATCCCAATCTTGTTCAAAATCCGGGATGGTAATTGTCATAACCTGAGAAATAAGATGAATATGAAAAGATATATAAGTAATTTGCAGATTGCGCTGATCGGTGCATTGCTGCTGTTTGCCTGTACAGAGTCCTATCTGGGTATTGAACAGGTAAAGACGAGTTCAGTTAAACCGGACAAAATCACAGTCAATGAGGTCAAACCGAAATCGGGCGGCTTGGAGATTCATTTTTCGCTTCCCAAGGGAAATCCGAATATTGAACAGGTGGTTGCTGCCTACATCAATAAACAAGGAGAAAAAATGGAATTTACAGTCTCGCGTTACAGCTCTTCCGTTTTGGTTGAAGGGATGACCGGAACCAATGAGATTGCTGTGGAATTAATCTGTATTGACTCAAGCGGAAATAAGTCAGATATCACTGTTGTAAAAGCAGTACCGTTGTTGTCACCCATTGAAATTGCCTTACAAAGCATGAGTGTTGAACCTGCTTTTGGCGGAGTGAAAATAATTTGGCAAAACTTGGGAGGACATCAATTTGCCATACATGTCTTAACTGAAGATACTTTACAAAAAGGGGTTGTTTCATTTGTGGAAGATCCCAGTAAGACAATCTATACTTCAGATTCTGTGAAAACCCTGGCCTATATCAGGCCATATCCTTACGCAGAGAAAAAGTTCGGTTTTTCAATTACTGACAAATGGGGGAACAGGTCTGACACCTTAATTGCTTTTATTACACCTTATAAAGAACAGTTAGTTGATTACAATCGTGTAAAGGCTGTTACCTTTTTTAATCCCACTCTTTATGGTGGAAATAGAGATTATGCTACATACGGCATTAACCCGGCAACCGGTATTCAGAATGATGGAAATGCGCATGGTGCATCTTTTGCCCCTCAAACAATGTTTAATGGTGTAAAAACCGGAAGCTTGTTTCTCGGGTATAAATTTGTGAAAAATCTCTCAGATCCTGATCCTGCAAATCGGGTCATGGTCCAAGATTATTACCTGACTTTTGATTTGAATATGTATGTTCGTTTAAGCAGGGTTAAAATATATCCTCGGACTTCCTCCAGTTATACCTATAAAAGAAGCAGTCCCAAACGTTTCCGAATATGGGGAACAGATGATGCCAATAATGAAAGATGGTCCAAATTCCCTGGATCATGGACTTTAATTGGAGAATACGTAGGGAAGGATCCTGTGAATCCAGATAGTTTAACCCCTGAAGAAATAACCTATTTCAATGAAAATCAGGAGTATTTAATTAGTGAAGAAAATGTGAATCCTGATGCATATCCAACTACTCTCTTCCGTTATATGCGGCTGCAACTGATGGAGTCGTATAATAAAAATGAAGGTTTTTATACGATTAATGAATTCCAGATGTACGGAGATATTCAGGAATAGAGGTAAATTAGTAAGTGTTTAGAATTAATGTTTGAACTATGAAACAAATAATAGTAATTGCGACAATGGCATTGGCCTTCCTGTTCGCAAGTTGTGACAATGCCAATGATTTACTGGAACAGTATATAAAAGA
>CAZLDP010000153.1:0-6443 GCA_964558145.1 uncultured Prolixibacteraceae bacterium
TTAATATCATGTCCATTCTTAAGTTCAATATTTTTGAATATCCTTTTATCCAAAACATCTCCTTTTAGGTTTTTAATTTTACACACTGGGTTACTGCAGGCCATCTTTTTCCCAGATCTCTTCCCTGTAAGAACATTTTTTCTTCCAGCCAGATAGTTTCCGTAATCATATTACATTCTGCCGTTTTTCAAGTACTCATAACGTGTGCCGGACGGCATATCCTTTACTGTTTTGTTTATACCTCGTTCCTTTAGGCTAGGGGAGAAAGAATCGTCTCCGTAACCACATGATTGCAAGTAAATTTGGCTTCTGCCATGTAATCCAACATCTCATTGCTAAATGAACGATAACCCAACCAGGCAGTGCGTATCCCTTCTTCCTCTATCCATACGGCTCCGCCCTGAAGTTTTACCTTTTTGTTTTCACTGATGGTCTGTTCAACTGATGTTTTGTCTGGTTTTCTGCAAGAAGAGCCGCTTGTTAACAGAAAAGATCCAAACACGAATATCCAGATTGAAGACTTCAGATAATCTTGTAGCCTATTAAATAATTTTGATTTCACTTTTTTAAAATTTGCTAAAAAAACATTTTATCAATCAAGTTGCTTCACAGTAAGCGATCCGTCCTTATTCCAAATAAATTTTCGAAACTCCAGAAAACGCAAACCATTATTCACGTGGGAGATTAATGACATTTGCCATTGATTTCCAACTTTCAGTAATTCTGTTGCTGAAACACCAGCCATAATGCTCATCTTATCCTCGGGCATCTCTTGCCAACCTTTCACGGGATCTTTGCTGGTGAGATATACAATTCCGTACTTATAATTGGTATATATCAGGTAAAAGGTCTGCTTGTGCTTGACAACAAAAGGAGACTCGGGCGGAGTTTTCATACTGTACCTTAAGGGAATGAAACCTTCATCTTTCCAATTAATCAGATCGTGAGAACTTGAAATCCCTATACAATGTTCCTTCTGTCGGTTTTCCTTATTCATTCTTCTGGCAGTATAATAACAGTAAAAATTCCGACCATCTTTCAGAACCATCGGATCCCGGCAATCCGACCATTTGTTCTGATCATAGACTCCCTCTTCCCAGGCTCCCGGGATAACAACCGGATTACTGCCATACCGTTCCCAGTTATATAAATCTTTAGAAGTAGCTAAACAAATCGATTGACAAACATTCGTATTTACTCCCGTATAAAACATGTAATAAATACCTTTTCGTTTCAGAATAAAAGGAGCCCACACCTGAAACTGATCAACACCAGATTCGGGACATTGTAAAACAGGTTTTTCAATCTTCCAATTTTTTAAATCGCAACTTACTGCATGCCCGAAGTTGTAGAGATTATATGCAGGCCAATCTGTAGCAGCAATACCCCTGATATAAAAGACATGGTACTTATTGCCCTTTTTTACAAATGCATGATCAGTGACATATCCACCCGGTTCAGCAAATTTCCCATCAAAAGGGTCGACACCCCCTTTCAAAATTTCAAGGTAACCCACTGCCTGTGCTACTATATTTTCCGATTTTTCGTAGAGTTCCCAATTCAATTCTTTTTTATGGGCCAGTTTTAATGTTCCAAGTATTTGTTGTTCGGCACGATTAAGCATTTCTTCAATTATCCATGCTGCTTTTGCCTGGTTTTCAATTGTCAGATCTTCCAACTGCACAGTTCGCGCTTCAGATAATTCATTACGTAATAACGAAATCTTCTTGATTAACACAATATCTGAATCGCTCAGTTCTTTGTTCTCCTGTGCCTGTACCGGTGAGCTAACAATTCCATGTACCATTAGCAGAATGATCAGCGAGGAGAGTTCCGTTTTTAGCATTCTATTTATTCTTGTTAACCATATTTCGTTCTCTTTTTTCATTAATTGAAATTTAACGGTGAGTATTATATGACTTCCAGTAACAATTCAGTTAATCAGGTTCTGCCTCACAGCCGGAAAAGTCGACTCAATTCGAGCTGGCTATCCTTTTATTTCAAGTTAACCTGAATTGTTTTGTCGAATTTACAAAATTTGTAATAAAATTGGATCTATTGGGAAATCATATGTTTTCTAAGATTAGCATTGTTTGTAACGGACTTTTGAAAATTATATTTAAAAATTTAATTCATTGCAAGAATCATGCAACTTCCCGGTGAATAAGGAACAGAAATGATTTTAGTACCGGCCGTTATTTCAACCGGATCATGGTTGGTCCCGAAATCGGTGCGTCGTATAAGAACACTATCTCCCAATGCAAGTCCTGAAATCACCGTTCCCGCTTCCCGGGGAACATCAAAATTAACAGGCATGCCGTTATCTAGGAATCTGCCATACTGCTGCGCTGCCGCATAAACATCATGGACAAGGCAGACTTCCTCAGGATATTCATCCTTTGTGCACCACATAAAAAAAGTATCGGTACCCCTGAGCAACATGTGCCATAACAACTCCCGGTAACTTTCCCTGCTCATTTGCCTGATGGCTGCATCAGGTTTTCCTGCTGCAAAAATCGTGTTCCAGTGAACAAAGCTGATTACCGGGATGTTCCGGGGCGTACTCTTTCCTGCATTCGACGCGACAAGAAGCATATTATAGAACCAGCGGTAGTCAGTGTTTTTAAAGTCATACCAATTGTATATCTGCTTCCATGTATAAACAACCGGCATTGCAAATGTGTAACCTGTCAAAGGGAAATCGTTGTACCACTGCCGGTATTTTGCCTGTTGGTCGGCCTTATAAGGTTGTCCTTCCACATAATATTCAAAATAATCATACCAGTACCTGTAACCATCATTTGGATATACAGCATAGTTTCCGACCAGTGCATTTGGAAATTTCAACAAAACCGGTTCGCTAAAGGCATAGCTTTGCAGGTAAGATCTCACTTCACGTAATTTCTTTTGAAATTGATTAAAATCGAAATCCTTTCCGAGATACCTGCAGCATGTCATACATTTTTTTGATGCTTCAAAAGCCCCGTTGACCTCAAGGGGGCCGTCAATCTCCCAGTCGGCAAAAATAAAATCAACAGGCAGGTCTTCTTCTATATATTTACTGATAAAAAATTCCACCCGACTGCGAATCTCATGTTTTCTGAAGTCAATCGCAAATGGACAGCCCATTTTATGGTCACCGAAGCTGTTATCAAAAAAAGGCAAGCCGTTTTTGTCAATATGAGCGGTCCGCTCTTCCCCGTTAAAGAAAGAGTACAGGAGTGATGTGGCGTTGATGTTGACATGAAGTCCCAGTTTTTTTTGAGCCCGTGCAAAAGGAAGTGCCAGGGATAATGATTTTTCCATTTCCTTGTGATTCCAGGAACAAATAATTCCAATGCCACGTTGATTTAACTCATTTACAATAAGTTCAGCGGAATTGTCATCATATTCACCCAAGTCTATGGCAGGCCAGAGATATAATGGTAGTCGTTTCCCCCGGTCATATCTGAGGGATTTTGTATTATCCAGAACTGTTTTAAGCTTTTCCGACCATTCAGGGATCGTTTCCTTTTTTGCTGTACAGTGAGTTAAAAATAAGACGAACAGGAACGCAGAAACTATAGTCTTTGGCAATTCCAAAACTGCCACGCTGTTTCATACAAAGGCCACGGGCCATATACACATCACCGATACCCCCATTGTGAATAAATTTAATGGCATCCATCACATAGGCAGAAGAACGGTTCTGGGTACCGACCTGAACTCTGACATCGTATTTTTGGGAAGCTTCTATCATTTTTCTGCCTTCCCAAATGCTCCAGGAGGCAGGTTTTTCAACGTAAACATGCTTGCCAACCTGACAAGCCCAAATCGTTCCCAACGCATGCCAGAAATTGGGTGTAGCAAACGATACAACATCTACCTCCTTATCATCGAATACCCGACGCATATCCCATTCTGTAAATGGCTTAACTCCGGTTCGACTTTCAACAGTTTTACTCCTTTCAGCAAAAAACTGTTCGTCAACGTCACAAAGTGTTTTTAATTTTACATTTCTAGAATTTTTAAGCGTGCACCAAGCACTTATATGAGTTTGACCTCGTCCGCCAATGCCGATTACAGCAGCAACGATTCGCTCATTCGACCCAATAATTGAAGCATACGATTTTGGACTAAATCCCATGCCACCAATGGTTATACCGGCAGTCCCCAGTATACTTTTTTTGATAAAATCTCTTCTTTTTGTCATTTTGTTTTCTATGTAATATAATATTAAAATGAATATTCATGTTTCAGATCATTTGCTGTCTGAAATTTCATATATAATTGCATAAATTCCATCATTTACTTTCTTAAAACGAAATTCTTCCAGCGGTTTAATATCATGTCCATTCTTAAGTTCAATATTTTTGAATATCCTTTTATCCAAAATATCTCCTTTTAAGTTTTTCAATATTACACACAGGTTTACTTTCCGTTCTTCTCCCAAATGATTTATTGCAGGAGTAATTTTATCATTGGGGCCATAGACAACGTCAACATTATTGCTGCCAGCTCATGTTTTTTGAAAAACCATTTTATTGATATAAAAAGCAAGCTTTGGATGACGTGAATTATCAATCAGCGGTTTTTGATAAGTTCCCATATTTGCGCCACCATGCAAACAACACCAGGAAAAACCATCATATCCAAGCAATATTTGTTTTTTCATTGATTCCCAGGCAGAGAATGCTTGCCAAGCCTGACTGATACGCCATTCATCAGTTGTTAACCGGCGGCCAATACTCCCCTCATCATACTCCCATTCATACGATTGTAACAGATACCAAGGTTTCCCTTTTGATAATTCCCAGTTAGGTTGAGCTGCTGATTCCTCGTGTTCAAAGTTAAAATATGCTTTATCGTTTGCCGCAAGGCATGAAGCAGCCCATTCATTCGGTGCCTTCCTAATATTAGTCCACGATGCACCATATCCGGAATAAGCGTCTTGACTTCCACGTGTAACCATGTCTGCCATATACTCCGGAACTGGGGTTATTGAATTTCCCTTAAAATCTTTTGTCCCGTTATAATTTGCATAATGTGTATGCAACCAAAATGTAGTAGGCGAAATCAGTCTGCTCTGATCACAGGATGAGATAGTTTGGTATATCTTCTGTATGAAGTCGTTAGTATAAGAAATATCATAGTCCTTAAATTTATTTGGATGATTAGCAGCTTCCCATATTACAATACTCGGGTGGTTAAACACTTGCTTCATGTATTCAGGATACCCTTCAAAATCCAGATTCCAGGGTTCTGATGTCCGGATCCAGGCTGCTGTTGACCAAATTAAATAAATTCCCATCTGATCTGCTAATTCAGCGTAACGAGGATCGTTAATGCCATCGGATATCCCTGCTTCGGAATGCACGTGCATCCGTAATAAATTAGCGCCCATTTTCTTAATCATAAGCATTTCTTCAGCAATTATTTCTTTTGGGGCACAACGATTATACTTAGCGATAGTCTCTATTGGTGTCCTGAATCCCATGATCTGTGCGCCATTAAGCATCTCTGGCCTCCCGTTAATCAATAATTCGCCATTTCTCTGCTCAATCTTGCGGATTCCTGTAGTTGTCACAAAATCATCAATCGGTTTTCCATCTTTGTCTTTTAAAATGAACTCAACTTTGTAAAGATTTGGAGCGTCTGAACTCCACAATTTTGGCGAAGGAATAGCGAATTCAATGTTATATTCATTATTTATCCGAGGACGAATGTTAGCTTCCTGACTGAAAGTTGCCACTTTGTCACCCTCTTCAGGGAACCAGGGATAGTAATTTATTTCCAAGCTTCCCTTGAAAAAATTCGGATCTGGAAACTGGATGTTGATTTTGTGCGATTGAAAGGCAGTTTTACCTGTCTCTTTGGTAACTATTTCTGCATTTTTTATCATACATTTTGAAGAAAGCACCAGCACTGTTCTTCCCAGAAACCAACCAATATGGTGATCAGTAGGGGTATGGGCCATTGGGAATTTTGCATAATATGGTTTTACCCTGATTGCAATCAGATTCTCCTGATTTTTTTTTAGATAATCTGTAATATCAAGCTCGTAAGGGTGACGATCACGGATTACAGCTACAACTTCATTATTAACCCACACCTCTCCTCCCGGATCAAGGGTCTCCAATACCAATGTGGCTCTTTCATAATCTCCTACTAATATCTTCTTACGCAGATAGAAATCTTCTTCTTTTTCCCTAATCCCGCCATGTACAGCAGGCAGGTCTGTGTCAGTCCATTGCCGGTCGTCAAAATTGATTGTCTGCCAGCCTTCAACATCTGGTTTTTCTTCAAAATTTTCATCAGCCACAACCTTTGAAAGGTAAGGAAAGCCTACTTCTCCTGTTAATAAATGATTGAAAATGAAGATATCGTCGATCTGAGTTTTCCCTTCTGAATGAATTGAAAAATCAGTTATTGTTGAGGATGTACTTTTCATCATAGGAATATAA
>CAZLDP010000154.1:0-6419 GCA_964558145.1 uncultured Prolixibacteraceae bacterium
GTGTTGTCGCTCAAAAATCGTGCTAAAGTAATGAGTAGTCATCCACATTCCCATAATCAGAATAAGCTGGGCTTTACCATCATGCTCAATATAGTGATCACTGTGGCTCAGGTTATTGGGGGGGTGATTTCCGGTAGTTTGGCATTAATTTCCGATGCTCTGCACAACCTCAGTGATGCCCTGGCCGTCATCCTGGCATGGATTGCAGGATATTTGGCGGGAAAGCCGCGTACTCAGCGGTCAAGTTTCGGATTTCAACGTGCCGAAATTCTGGCGGCGTTTATCAATGCCCTGGTGCTGATTGCCATTTCAGTTTACCTTTTGGCAGAGGCCATCCGGCGATTTGTCCATCCCGAAGCGGTTGATCCGGCCTGGATGTTCTGGCTGGGTCTTCTCGGGATGTTTGCCAATGGAATCTCCGTGTTTCTCCTCCACGATGGCCGGAGGGAAAATATCAACATCAAGGCTGCCTACCTGCATCTGATGGGGGATATGCTCACCTCTGCTGCCGTGGTGGCTGGCGCTATATTCATCCATTTCCTCGGATGGTATTGGGTCGATCCGATGATCACGCTTTTGATTAGCATTTATCTGATGATCCATACCTGGTCTATTCTAAAGGAGTCGATAGAAATTCTGATGCAAATGTCGCCTGCCGGGATCGATGCCGCGGAGGTGGGTCAGGTCCTTGCCGGAGTGGATGGTGTTCAGGGCATCCATCATATCCATATCTGGAAGTTGAGCGATACAAAAATTCATTTTGAGGGGCACGTGGTTCTCTCTGCCGATATCAGGGTATCGGAAACCGCTGTCGTTCACTGCCGGATGAAGCAGTTGCTTAAAGAAAGGTATCAGATTCAGCATGTGACCTTTCAGTTTGAATACAAAAACAAGCCGGAACCTGATTGTGACTGCTGATCATTTTTTGATATTTTCAACTATCACAAATAATCATACCATGACCCATACCATGACCCAAAAGAAACTTTTGCTTTGTGCAATTTGTATGCTGTTTTTTGGGGCAGCCTGTGACCGTACCCCTCTTCCTGAACCGTTGGAACCTGTGCCTTCGGCCAGGCAGTTTGCCTGGCACCAGATGGAGTTTTACGCCTTTGTGCATTTCAATATGAATACTTTCACCAATATGGAATGGGGAACCGGAGGTGAGAATCCTGATTCGTTCAATCCCACTGCACTGGATTGTCGTCAATGGGTTCGGATCTGCAAAGATGCCGGGATGAAAGGGATCATCCTTACCGCTAAGCACCACGATGGTTTTTGTCTCTGGCCATCGGCTTATACGGAACATTCTGTGAAGAATTCCCCTTGGAAAGAGGGCAAGGGAGATGTCGTTCGTGAATTGTCGGATGCCTGCAGGGAGGCGGGATTGAAGTTCGGGGTTTACCTTTCTCCGTGGGACCGCAACCATGCCGACTACGGAAAGCCCGAATATGTCACCTATTTCAGGAACCAGTTGCGGGAACTGCTGACCCAGTATGGTGAACTATTTGAAGTTTGGTTCGATGGGGCGAACGGCGGTACCGGATGGTATGGCGGAGCCAATGAGCGGAGGGTCATCGATGCGAAAACCTATTACGATTGGGAGAATACCTATCAGATTATAAGGGAATTGCAACCCAATGCCGTAATTTTTTCTGATGCGGCCGATATCCGGTGGGTTGGAAACGAAGAAGGATGGGCCAGGACAACAAACTGGAGTATCATTAAAAAGGATGAGTTCAACAAGGCCGACCGGAGCGATCTTGAAATTCTGCGGTCGGGGCAGGAGGATGGCACCGACTGGGTACCGGCAGAAGTGGATGTGAGCATCCGTCCCGGATGGTACTATCATCCCCGTGAAGACCACATGGTTAAACCGCTTCCCAAGCTGCTTGATATTTATTACGAATCGGTCGGCAGAAACGGCTCCCTGCTTTTAAACCTGCCGGTCGACACCCGTGGGTTAGTCCATGAAAACGACGAAGCAGCCTTACTGGAAATGGCCTCCGCCCTGCGGGCCGATTTTGCGAATGATCTGGCCCGAATAAGTAAAGCCACTGCCACCCAGGTCAGGGGTAATTCAAGGATCTACCGTGCTGCTGCCGTTAACGATGGCGATCCTGAAACATACTGGGCTACTGATGATACAGTTACCCGGGCTTCGGTTACCCTTCAGTGGGAGAAGCCTGTTTCATTCAACCGTTTGCTGGTCCAGGAATACATTCCGTTGGGTCAGCGGGTCAAGGAATTTCTGGTTGAGGCGATGGTCGACGGACAATGGCAAATTGTGGCCCGTGAAACCACGATAGGGTACAAGCGAATATTGCGGCTTCCGCGAACCCTTGCATCGCAGGTCCGCCTGACCGTGACCGATGCCAAGGCTTCACCCCTGATCTCCAACATACAGATTTTCGATGCTCCGGTGGTATTGGTGCCTCCGGTGATCATCCGGAACAAGGAAGGGAAAATCATCCTCTCCGCCGCTGATTCCAGCATGGTAATCCACTTCACCACCGACGGATCAGAACCCACAACGGCTTCGACCACTTACGATTCCGCATTTTATCTGGCAGGAAAAGGTACCGTGAAGGCATTGGCCGCTGATCTCCATACCGGGAAAACCAGTGTGGTAGCCGCGGTTACCTTTGATATTCCAAGGGAAAAGTGGAAACTTCGGGGCGCACTGGCCGGTCATCCGCAGGGAGAGCTGATTCTGGACGGCAACCCTCAAACCGCCTGTTCTCCCGACGGGGAGCTGCCTTTTGACTTCGATGTGGATATGGGGGAAACGGTCACGCTCAGGGGATTCACCTACTTGCCCGATCAGGGACGATGGGATCCTGGTGTGATCACCCATTTTGAATTTTACGGAAGTCCGGATGGCCACAACTGGGGTTTGCCCTTGGCATCGGGCGAATTCGGGAATATTGTCAACAGCCCCATCTTGCAGGAGGTAAAGTTCACTCCCGCCCAGGCGCGCTACTTCAGGTTACGGGCACTTCCAGGCGCCTCAGGGCACAACCGTCCTGGTGCCGCCGAAATCGGCGTGATTACCGAATAAGCAGATTATCCCTTATAAGTGAGCCATTTGATCAGTTCCTTCAGGTTCACCTTTTTGCCGTACATCAGGATCCCGGTACGGTAGATCTTTGCTCCTGTCCAAATGGCGCCTATCGTGGTCAGAACCAAAAGAACCATGGATAGTGCGATTTCCCAGGCAGGCGGAGAGAACGGAAGCCTGGCTAACATACAGATCGGTGAGGTGAATGGAATGATCGATGCCCAGAACGCAATGGGGCCTTCCGGGCTTTTGGAAATCGAAATAAGCAGGATGATGGAGAGGATCAGTGGAAAGGTTACCGGAAACACCAACTGCTGCGAATCCTCATCATTGTCAACTGCTGCCCCTATGGCCCCCATGAGGGAACTGTACAGCAGATAACCTCCAAGGAAATAGAAGATAAAGCCAAAGATGATCAGCGGGATATTCAGGTTGGCAATGCTTTCGAGCACCCCATTCAACTGACTCTGTTCGGGCATGGCTGTGGGCATGGAACCCATCTGCTGCTGCGATTCCATGATGCTCTGACCTGCCTGATGGGTGACTTCAGCGGGAAAGAACCCTTTGGCAACCCCAAGGGCTACAATTCCAAGCAAAATCCATACGGCAACCTGGGTAAGACCCACCATGGCAGTGCCTATTATCTTGCCGGCCATCAATTGAAAGGGTTTCACCGAGGAAATAATCACCTCCACGATGCGATTCTTTTTTTCTTCCATCACGCTTCGCATCACCATCGATCCGTACATGAAAACAAAGAAGTAAATAATGAATCCCATCCCATAACTGACAATAAATGCCACAATCGATGAACTTTTCTTCTGTTCGCCCGTTTCGGTCACCTTCATGGTGTTTACCGCAATTTTCGTTTTGGTGGCTGCAAGCTTTTGCTTCAGGTCGGGAACTCCGGTTTCAAGAACTACCTTAGCCATCTTGTCGGATTCAATGATCTGGCTGAGTTTCCTCTCAATCTGCTCCGACAAGTCAAGCGGTAACTGACGCGATGAAAGCAACTCGACCTTGTTGGTCGTGTACACGTTCCCCGGGATGTATAAAATACCGTAATACTCGCTTGTCTCCAGGTTGCTCTTCAGCGATTCATATCGGGTTTGGTCAACGAAATGATATTTGGTGTATCCTTCCTGCCCCAACTGACCTAAAAAGAGTGAAGATTCATCGTATACGGCAATGGTGCGTTCCTGTTTGTCATCACGGGTGGAAAGCCAGACGGGAACTACCATCAGGGCTGCAAAAAACAGAGGTACCAACAGGGTGGTGACAATAAACGATTTTTTCTTTACCCGGGTCAGATATTCCCGTTTCAGGATAATCCAGGTTTTGTTCATGGTTGATGGGTTTCTTCGTTATACTTTTCAACTGCTTTAATAAACACTTCATTCATGCTGGGGACCACTTCCTTGAATGACTTTATTTCGGCTACCCCGAGCAGCAAGCTGATTAGGCTGTTCTTTTCCTTACCATCAGTTTCCTGAATTCTTACACTGTTTTCATATGGTGTCTCCTCATGGTCAATCACAATGAAAGAATCAGTCAGCGCCGTTTCCACCTTCTCAAAATCGCCCCGGTACGATACCTCAAAAATATTCGATTTAAAATCTTCTTTCACTTCGTGGATGGGACCGTCTAAAATCTTCTTTGACTTGTTGATCAGGGCGATGTGATTGCACAAGTCCTCGACAGTAGCCATGTTGTGGGTGGAGAAGATGATGGTGGCCCCCTTGTCGCGGAGTTCCAGAATCTCCTGTTTGATCAGGTTGGCGTTGATAGGATCAAAACCTGAAAACGGCTCGTCAAAGATCAGTAGTTTCGGATTGTGAACTACCGTGGTAATAAACTGCACTTTTTGCTGCATCCCCTTGGAAAGCTCCTCCACTTTTTTGTTCCACCACGAAACAATATCAAATTTTTTAAACCAGTATTTCAGGCTCCCCATGGCTTGCTGGCGGCTCATTCCCTTCAACTGAGCCAGATACAAGGCTTGTTCCCCGATTTTCATCTTGGTGTATAAACCTCTTTCTTCGGGCAGATAGCCAATAAGGGAAATGTCGTTGCGGGTCATTTTTCTCCCCGAAAGGATTACTTCTCCCTGATCGGGGGCGGTAATCTGATTAATGATCCTGATCAAAGTGGTTTTCCCCGCTCCGTTGGGCCCCAACAGACCGAAAATTGATCCTTCTGGCACCGATATGCTCACATCGGTTAGCGCATGGGTAGAACCGTAAACCTTGTGTATTCCGTGCGTTTCAAAAAAATTCATATATCGGTTTTTGGAATATGTCGTTTTTAAACTAATGAAATTACACTATTGAGGGGCAAAAGTATGATCATTTTTGTCAAGATTATCCAAGTCCTGTGTGATTTTTCGTACAAATTTGAGATTGTCAAAAAACTCTTTGGCGATGACCCTCAGGATGGTGTATACCGGGATGGCTAACACCATTCCCACAACGCCGCCCATACTGCCGGCGGCAAGAATCACCAGAAATATTTCCAGCGGATGGGCTTTGACACTGCTGCTGTAAATAAGCGGTTGGAAAAGAACATCGTCCAAAACCTTGACAGTCAGGAATGCGATGGCCATCCATCCCAACAACGGGAGGGTATGGGTCATGAAATCCATGTGCACGTTCAGGGCAAGTCCGATTAAGAGCCCGGTAATCACCCCAATCCAGGGCCCTACATAAGGGATAATGTTGAAAAGTCCGCAGAAAAGCCCGATTATGGCTGCATGGTTAAATTCGATCCCGATAATGGTCAGCCCGAGGGTGTACAGAATACCTACAAGCATCATTTCAAGCACAATACCCAGAAAGTACCTTCGCAGCAGATAGGAGATGGTATCCAGAATTTTCCCCACCTTTTCCTCCATCTCCGTGGGGACCATCAGCAAAATGCCATCCCGGAACATGGTAGAGTCTTTCAGGAAAAAGAAGGTGATAAAGGAAACAGCGAAGAAACCAATGAAGAGCTCACCCACCGTACCGGCAATGAAACTGACCATCCTGTTCAGGTCGGAAAACCGGAATTTTTCATCTAACTTCTCACTGATCAATTCCACAAAGGTACTGTTGGTAATTTCTATGGGTTTGCTGCTGAAAATGCTGAAAAACCGGGAAAGCGGTTCCTTGAGGGTGTTGAAAATTTGTTCAAAATTGATCTGTGAAAAAGTTTCAAACTCCTTGACCAGCAGAGGAACCAGGAAACGAAAAAGAGTGAAGAAAACCAGCCAGAGGGAGATGAGGGAGATTAAAGCAGTGACTGACCTTGGAATGGTGAAATTCCTGATTTTAATCCGGCTGAGCGCCCACATCAGGGGCTTACCTACGAACGATAGGAT
>CAZLDP010000155.1:0-6399 GCA_964558145.1 uncultured Prolixibacteraceae bacterium
CGCCAACACAGCAGGAAATCCACCGGGACCGGGCGTTCCCTCAGGAATATAAAGATAGGCAAAAAGTCGTTCGCCGGGTGCAACTTCAAAATTAAACGCGATACGGGTATGTCGCTCCCGGGTTACCGTGCCGGTCATGGTCGTATCAAAACCGGCAGTAACAGGAGGAGGAGGTAAAACACCCATCGCATCCTCCATCCCTATCAAGATCTGTTTCCGTTTGAGTTTCCAATCGTCTTGTGAGGCGACCTTTTGCACCCTCCCCCTGAAATTGGTAAATTCCATTATCCTTCCCCTGCCTGACATCCATTGGCCCCCTGCCAGGAGCAAGAAAGCCAGGATGGTCAGCAAAAGGAGATTGCGCTTAATAATCATCCTCAATTTATTTAGTTTTATCAACTTTAAGCAGTGTTTGGATCGCAGGGATCAGCACCCCTTCCACCTCCGCAGTGACAGGGCTCACCTGAATTTCGTAACCTCCCATGGGATACGCTTCCCGCGTACCGATATAGAAAGGCCCGTAATCTCCGTATGCGGCCATTGTCACCTTCAGATCAGGACGCATGGCTTTGGCAGCAAGCTGGTATTCCACAAACAACTCTCCGGGCATGAACAAAATCCTGGATTTTCCGATTGTCAGACATCCCAGGTCAATGGTTTTTCCCTGCTGTTGCCGGTTCATCCATACCAGTTTAGGCACATTGTTACTCAAATGCCGGGCATTTCCGGTACGGATGCCCGCCTCAATCCCTTCCTTCAAGTTCAGGGCAGGGGGAAGACTCACCGGGAAGCTCTCCCAGGCAAAATCACCGGCCGATACCGGGAACATTTCAGTAGTTTCCCAGGCTTTTTTCATCCCGGCGGCCAGGCGGCGGGCTAATATTTCCCGGTTCTCATGGGAACCATCATTGTATTTGCCCGCAGCGATATTGCCTCCTGCCCCGTTGAAATGAATATGAAGGGCATCAGGCACTTCCAGTTGGCGGTAAAACCTTGCCAACCCCACGAAATCGGGATTGGCGACTTTGGTCAGGTAGTAACTTTGGGGATGAACAGCATAAAAACTCATCACCGCCAGGGGTTTCCCATCCTTCCAGAAACTGAGGAGCGTGACCATGGAATCGATGACTCCTTCAGGTTTTGCCCTGAGCATCGGGTCCTTGCACGAAGAACCCCGCATAACACCCACTTTCCCGTTTTCGACATTAATCCGCCGGTTGGAGGCAACCTCCCGTACCGCTGCCTCGCCTATCCCGATATGGGAAACCGGGCTGGACTTCTGCAGCGACAAGGTTACGGCTTGCTGCAAATCTTTCAGGAAGCTGCGTGCAAAATCACCCCTGAAACTGTAAGGGTCCATTCCGGCATCCCTCAACAGCTTTTCAGCGCTGAAATCGCAGATTGGGGCATCGTGCTGATGCAGGGTATGCACAGCCACCCGCCCGGGAGTGGTACCGGCAGCTTCAGCCAAAGCAGCTTTAAAAACATCCTGGCTTTCGTTTGCAATCCCGATCCAGTCGATGGCACACAACACAACAGGTTCGCCTGCACCGGTAATCACCACCCCTTTTGCACGCAACCCCAGGTCCCATTTATTCACCAGGGTGTCATAGGTCATCAGTGTCCCCACAGGCGGTGTGGCATCTATGTCAAAAACGGCAATTCTGACTTCACCGGGCGACTCCACCTTCCCATTCCCCTTTCTGGCTCCGGATACTCCGGCACAGCCAGTACATGTCGAAATTAAAAACGAGAATAAAACCAGAACCAATATACAATACGATTGTCTCATATGCTAACTTTATTTAGATGGTGGAAAGCTTATCCCTGTTGTCGTTAGTTCTCGATTATATAGAATTTAGATTGATTCGTATAGGATAACTATTCTTTATTTGAATCCCTTTTTAACAATCTGGTATTTTTCTGCCGATTTTACTGGATCCTGGTGACAATATATCAGGACGCCATCAGCCGCCTTACGGCCTGCTTCAAGGACCAATTCCACATATTCGGGAGTTGAATCACCCAAACGACTGTGAGCCGTGGCATAGATATCGAGGAACACCGGAAGCTTTCCCCCGAACAATTCCCTGACCCTGGTGATTTCTTCCTCCACATACTGGTGATCGGTAAGATTGGCTGTATGCGATTCTGCCCTGTAAGGAAATAAAATTCCGTGAAAGAATGATTTATAGGCCTCTACAAACGAAGGAGTGATCTGCCTGTAATAGACGCAGGGTATGAATGCCAGTAGCGGGTTTACCTCAGCGGCATTGGCCAGCACCTTACCCAGGTATTCGGGTGTGTAGAACTTCAGATTGTGGGCGAAATCGTCAATGCTCCAGGCTACCAGATTCGGATACTCCAGGCTTAACAGGGCTATTTCCCTGGCCCACCGCTCATAATCGAGTTCATAAGGTTCGGAAGAATACTTCGCGATGGGTTTCGATTCTGAAGGGGGAACCAGCGAGACCCAAACCCTGATGTTCTTTTTTTGCGCCTGGGGGAGAAAGAGTTTCAGGTCGTCCCAGTCGGTTGTTTTGGTCCAGACCAGCCAGTTGTAAGTGTTGGCATGAATCTCTTCCAGTTCCCTGATCAGTTTTTGGAAATCAACCCTTCCGTTTTTCAGGCGGGGAGGATTGGCATAGGTACCCAGTATGCCTTCAAGATTTGGTTTTGCCGAAGTTTCCTGGTCCTTGTCCTGGGCGCAGGCCACATGGGCCAGGGAAAACCAGAAAGCTGCCGCTAAAAACAAAAGTTTTTTCATGGGTATGCAAATTATAAAACTTCCTTTTACAATGGTATTCCCATAATTCATTCATTCCTGAATTTGCGGATTCCCTCCCTGACTACCTGGTACTTGTCGGCATGTACCACTGGGTCCTGGTGCCTGTAAATAAAAACGCCGTCGGCAAATTTCAGTCCGGCATCCAGAACATCCCTGACATACTCCGGAGTGGAGTCGCCCAGACGGCTGTGCCTGGTTGCATAGATGTCGATTACCACAGGGAACCCCGGTCGGAAGAGTTTCCTTAGGTGCGCGATCTCAGCCTCCACCTTTGAGGGATCCTTTAGATTGGCCCCTGCTGATTCGGCGCGGTAAGGGAAAAGGATTCCGTCGAAGTAGGAACCGTATTGATTCACAAAACCTTCAGTAGTCTGCCGGTAATAACAACAGGGAACAAACTTCAGGTTGGGATTAATATCCCTGGCCATCCGGGTGAAACGCTCCACATATTCAGGGGTGAAGAACTTCAGGTTATGGACAAAATCATCGATACTCCAAGCCACCAGATTGTGATATTTCAGGCTCAACTTGGCAAGGTTAACCGCCCACATTTCAAAATCGAGCCGGTAGGGTTCAGAATACCCCACTTTGGTAATGGGAGGCGATTCAGAAGGGGGGACCAGGGTGATCCACACATTAATTCCGGCCCTGCGGGCTTTCCGGATGAATTTTACCGCCACTTTCAGGTCGTCTTTGGTTTCCCTGACCAGCCAATGGTAGCTGTTCATCTGTAAATCCTGCAGTTCTTCGATCAGACGATCGATGTCCACTTTCTTGTCAGGGAACCGGGGAGGGTTGGCATAGGTTCCCAGCGTTCCGGCTAAATTCGCCCTGACTTGGTCGTTGGGAGCATTTCCTGTAGCCCGGGGAACCTGGCCTGTTCCCGTAAAATGGAGAGCCATTAACAACCACAGCCATCCTGCACGATATAATTCAGTTTTAATCATAGATTGGATTATTATTTATGGAAAACTCTTTCAATATTACTAATTTCTTATCAATAAATAGGTTCCAATTTACAAGACTCCTTCCGGAGGGTTTCCATCCATTCCCCGATTCCGGGGGCCATGCTGAAGCGGTGTCCTCTCAGCCAATCACTGAGGATATGGTACCTTACCGGTTTTCCGGGAGTGCATTTCAGGACAATCCTGTGTTCATCGGGCTGGTCGTCAAGGTAAAGGAATTCATCAGGCTGGAAAACTATTCCCATTCCGATCCATCCGATTTCCGGTTGTTGGAAACCCCAGGAGCCGGCCACTCCCGATTTCTGCTCCACAAAATAATTTTCCACTGGCAGGGTAGTGAGCGTAATTCCCAATGCAAGGTGACGCCCCGGATCACCGCCTTCGACGACTGCCTCTACCGGAGAATCCCTTCTTCCGGCGAGTGCGGAGGGACGCAATTTTACCGTATAGGGAGCATCCGCGGGTCCGACTCCGGTGGCGGTCAGTTCAAGCATGACCCTGGTTTCGCTTTCCTGTACCAGCCTCCCTGTAAAAACTGGTTCACCGGAATTCCCGTTGTTTCGCACTGGATAGGCTTCCCCGTCCACGTATAGCACTACTCCCCCGCAACCACCCGTTTTTCCGGCATGAAGAATATCCATCCCCCACCCGTTCTGATCCAGATGGTAACTTTTTCCACGGGCAATGGAGGGATAAATAAGCGTATCAAGCCGCTTTCCGAAGATGTCAAAATGGCCGTCATAGCTCCGGAAGGCAGTCTTTTCCGATTCCCAGCCCCAGTTGGGAGGGAACCAGGCGTTGTTCCATGCCACCCTTGGGGTTGCAGGCTTTTTGCGGACATTTTCAATCCACTTCCGGTAATCCGCTTCCGGTGAACACTTAAACTCACCGCCGAGCAGTTGAACCATCGCCTGCGTATCACCCTTTCCGCGCGCAGCATCGATACTTTTCCAGAACGGCTTGTTTTTGTATAGCGCTTTCAGCCTGACCACTCTGCGGTCGGCAGCCAGCATCAGATAATACAGGATGGTTTCATCACTCCCTGCCAGTCTTTCTGCGACATCGGCCGGAATGTTCTCCCTTTTCATCCCCGATTCCATCATCTCCCATACCGGATCACTTCCGGAACCTTGCCGGATTGATTCCAAAGCCGCCATCAGGACCCTGTTCAGGTGATACAACCGGGCAGGTTCTTCTTTTACTACCGGGCCATGGGCCGAATTGACGCCATAGAAGGTCCAGGGTACCTGCCTGACCCTGCTCACATCCAAATCCCAGGAGTCATCTGGTTTTTCATCCCCGTCCACATCCACGGAAAGATGGTCCATATACCCGTCGCGGTTGGTGTCGGACCAAAGGTACATCATATCGGATACCCCGTCGTAGTCGTAATCGGCCCTGATCCAGGTCCGTTCGCTCCCCTTTACATGAATACGGCGGTCAGATGGATTGAAATAGTATTCAAAGGGAGCTTCCGGCTGTGTCAGCAATTCAAATCTTTTGTTGAAAATCCCGCAGTGGGGACCGCCTATCACGGGCATCTCAAAACCGGGATCAGCGATGGGCGGAGCAATGATTCCTTCCCACCGTTCCATCGTTCGAAGAATCTCCTTGGGATCCCAGGCAATATTCAGGTCATTTTCATCCCAGGTCATCAGCGCCTTTTCGGCCACCACATCACGGAGGAAGGTTTTGATCCGGTTCCGGCTCAAAAATTCGCCGGTCGGAAAACACCTGAGTGAGACATGTTCGCTGAATGAACTTCCGAAGGCAAAGTTGAGTACTGGCCGTTTGGATGGTTTAAAACCGAATTTTTCAGCCGCCCTCTCTCCATAATAGGAGGAGATTGAAACATCAAAGTCGCGGGGCGAGCTAACGTCGGCATCGTTGTCGGCATCGAAACTCCAACGGACCGAATAAAGCCGGTTCTCCACAGCTTCAATCCGGAAAACCTCTTCCGTGACCCCATCCTTGTCGATGTCGTAAAACAAAAAAGGATTTTCCCAGAAAGGAGTCCATTTTTTGTCTCCCGGTTTTATGGAGAAGGCGACAAAGGTTTCATCGCCACCGAAGTGGGTGTTCATTTCACATTGCCGTTGATAATAGGTATAATCCACATCGTACCAGAGGAGGTTGTCGTCGCCGTCGTCGCGTCCCCACCAGGCCCGGAGTCCGTGATTCCGGTCATAAAAATAAAAAGCCATCTGATCGACATCCTGGTCGCCATCGTTGTCTTCATAATCGATGATCACATTGAAAGCGCCGTCGCCGTTCCAGTCGGCAAGATATAGGTCGCTGTCCAGGTCGGGTTCGCCACCCATGACAAGGTCATTGTCTTCATCGACAACCTTGACCAGCATGGGCAGGTTTCCGGCATTGTGGCGGGGTGAGATGTCCACGAACCACACCTCCTCGGGGATTCCGTCGTTGTCGCGATCCACATAATGCCGTTTTCCGGGCGGCCCGGCAAGCACTTTCCGAACCATAGCCGTATCGGAGTTGATCAGGTCGCCAAATACCCAACGGAACGATTCCGTCAAATCATTGGTTTGGGCGGCGACAACACAGGGTTTCAACGACAGGGATAAAAGGATCCCCGTCATCAGGACTTTCCAAAAAAAACGTTTCCGTATTGTGGTATTCATC
>CAZLDP010000156.1:0-6394 GCA_964558145.1 uncultured Prolixibacteraceae bacterium
TTCAAAAAAGGGAGTTCCTTCGTGATAGGTCAGGTGATAGGCCGAAATGTGGTTTACCGGCAGGGAAACCGCCGTGTCGAGATTGCTTTCCCATTCCGGAAGGGTCATCCCGGGAATGCCATAGATCAGATCAATGCTGATGTCGGTGAGCCCTGCCCCGCGGGCGTAATCCACTGCCTGAAAGGCCTGGCGGGCCGTATGACGGCGGTTCATCAGCCGGAGATGGCGGTCACAAAACGACTGAATGCCGATGCTGAGCCGGTTGACGCCCGCCGCTGACCAGGTTTCCAGTTTTGAAGGAAGAACATCGTCAGGATTGATTTCCAGGGTGACTTCCGCATCCCGGTCAACTTCGAAAAACCGCCTGAACATCCCCAACAAGCCTTCCACTTCATCCGCCTCCAGTAGGGATGGGGTACCCCCTCCGAAATAGACTGTGTTCACCCGTTCTCCTTTCAGATAGTCCGACTGCAGTTCTATCTCCCGAGCCAGGACTTCCAGAAAAAATGGGAGTCGTGCCACCGTCGTGGTCTTGTAAAAATCACAATAATGGCAACGCTTCCGGCAAAAGGGGATGTGAACGTATATTCCCGCCATACAAGAACAATTACTGCAGCAATTTGACTCAGAAAATCACCGCCAGGTTGACAGAATTACCCCGTTATAACCTGACCAAGTCCTCAAATTTACCAATATCGTCTGCGATGATTTTCAGGGAGGTCTCCTTGTAAAAATCAGTGGTGACCTTTCGGAGCTCGTCATATTTGAAATGAACCGGACAGAAAGGTTTCGAAGAATCGTGGGCTTTACAGGGCCTCAGTCCAATAAGACAGTTGGTGAAATACTCCTCTCCGTCGACATTGACTACAACATCCCAAAGTGAAATATCTTCCGGGGGTCTGGCTAGATTAAAACCTCCGTTGGGT
Source organism: uncultured Prolixibacteraceae bacterium (assembly GCA_964558145.1). Taxonomy (GTDB): domain Bacteria; phylum Bacteroidota; class Bacteroidia; order Bacteroidales; family Prolixibacteraceae; genus UBA1413. Next base: position 927 of record CAZLDP010000156.1, read on the forward strand.
CCCTTTGTCGATACCAGCACTTTTTGCTTTACCAGATTTTGAAGGATTTTTCCCAGAAAAGGAGAGGAGAGATTCAAATCTTCTGAGATCTTGCGGATTCCGATGCGATGATCATTTTTTGAAAATTTAGCAATGTAAATTAAGGCCCGCAATGCATATTTACATGTATTTGACAGCATATATCAATGATTTAAGGATTTCCATTGTTGTGCAAAAGATTTCGCGGCAAAACGGGGCATCTTCCTTTTATTACCTAATAACCGGGGTACTGCTGAAGCCAAGCAGTTTTTAAACGCGCCACTTGCCAGATCCATTCGATTACGGCTGCTACAGGCATACCGGAACATTCTCATCCCGCTATTCCATAAAAAAGAGCCGCTTGTTTCCTTGTTCCTTCGTTTCCGGTTCAACAGGAGAAGTTCGTGAAGGGGTATACCCACCGGACAAACTTCACTGCATTTTCCACAAAGGGTACAGGCAAAACTGAGGTGCCCGTATTCGCTGAAACCACTGTAAAAAGGTGTAATTACAGAACCTACCGGACCAGAATAGGTTGAACCATACGTATACCCCCCCACATTACGGTAAATGGGACAGGCATTCAGACATGCCCCGCATCGGATGCATTTCAGCGCCTGGCGCTCTTCATTCTCAGCAATTAACCGGCTTCGTCCGTTGTCAAGTAAGATTACCACCATCTTTTCGGGACCATCATCCTCCTTCTCTTTCCTGGACCCTAATAACAAAGTATTGTAAGCCGAAACCGGCTGACCGGTACCGTGAACCGCCAGCCAACGGAAGAAAAAAGGCAACTGATCCATGGAGGAAATAACCCTTTCGATCCCGGCAATCACAATGTGAACCCGCGGAAAAGAGGTGGTCATTAATGCATTTCCTTCATTTTCAGTCAATGCGATACCTCCCTGGTCAGCTATAATGAAATTGGCTCCTGTTATTCCTGCCCCGGCTTGTGCAAACTGTTTACGCAGCCTGTCACGGACAAAACCGGCCACCTCCTCAGGTGCAGCATCAATAGGAGTACCGAATTTTTCATGGAAAAGAAGCGCCACATCTTCTTTCGATTTATGCATGGCAGGTGTCAGAATATGATAGGGCTTTTCTCCGGCTGTCTGAACAATAAACTCACCCAGATCGGTCTCCACCACGTCGATATTCCATTCAGCAAGCAGTTCATTGCAGCGGATCTCCTCGGTAATCATGGATTTACTTTTCACCACAAGCCTAATCCGGTGTTCCTCCAGAATGTCACGGATGTATCCCATGGCCTCCTCCCCATCACGGGCCCATAAAACCTCTACGCCCCGGGAAACCATATTCCTTTCAAATACCTCTAAGTAGTCAGGAAGATGATCAAGTGCCTGTTCCTTAATCCCTGAAGCGTATTTCCGGGAAACCTCATACTCCAGATGGCGCATCTTGCCTTTTTCCACAGCCTGGTCATATCTTGAAATATTGTATTTCAAAATCCTCCGGTGGTTTGTGTCAAAGGAAATCTGGGATTTTTCCAAAAATATTTTTTCCCTCCGATGAGTCAATTTCTTTGGAATTTAAGGAGTTCTAAAGATTATTTCACGACTGTACGATCGGTATCTTATCAATCCGGCGTTGATGTCTTCCCCCTTCAAAAGAAGAATCCAGAAATGTGGTGACGATCTGAATGGCTTCCTCATCAGATACAAACCGGCCGGGAATGGCACAAATATTGGCATCATTATGAGCCCTGGCCAACCTTGCAATTTCAGGAGTCCAGCATACCGCCGACCTGATTTTGGGGTGTTTGTTGGCGGTAATACTGATTCCCTGTCCTGAACCACAAAAAGTGATTCCGAAAGTATATTTTCCTTCACTCACGGCTACTGCAATCAGGTGGCCAAAATCGGGATAATCACAACTTTCGTCGGAATAACATCCCAAGTCTTCAAAAGGAATTCCATTACTCCTGAAATATCCGATAATCGCCTGTTTCCTGGTAAACCCCGCATGGTCGCTTGCCAGGGCAATGGTAGATCTGTTCATTTCGAGATTTGGTTTGATCCACAGAATTAATTTCTGTGGTAACAACAAATTTAATACTTTTTACTTCTTTATCCTTTTTTCTTTTTTAATATGGCGAAGATCTCCCTTTTTTCAAGGAGAAAAACCATTCCAATAAAAAAGATCAGCATCAGGGAATTGATAGTAAACTTGAGGAATGGGGTGAGTTGCGCAGTTCCAAGCGAAAGGATAAACAAAATAACGGCAGAGGCAAAATAGAGTCCAATACGTTTCAGGTCGTATGGAATAGGATAATATTTCTGTCCCCAAAAATAATTGATCACCATCATGATGAAAAAACAGACAAAAACGGTGATGGCCGATCCCATATAACCTATAACCGGGATCAGCAGAATGTTGAGTAGGAGGGTAATGGCCGCACCTACCAGGGCGATATAGGCTCCGTACCAAGTCTTGTCCTTCAGTTTATACCAAATGGAAGCACTGAAGAAGATGCCGAAAAAGAGATCGGCCATCAGAATAAGGGGAACCACTTTTAATCCGGGATGATATTCCGGAGGAATCAGCAATTTAACAAGGTCAATATAAAGGGTCATGCCCAGAAAAATAAGCAATCCGAAAAGGATGAAATATTTCATCACCACAGCATAAATAGAAGGATCATCGGGCGATTCAACGGAACTCCTACCGAAAAAGAAAGGTTCAAAAGCATATCGGAATGCCTGTATGAACATATTCATGAGCACGCCCAGTTTATAGTTGGCTCCATAAATTCCCAGTTGAAACATAGGATCTTTTTCTGCTGGAATCAGAAAAGGTATCAATATTTTGTCGATGTTCTGGTTCACCATTCCGGCCAGACCGATTACCAGAATAGGGAAGGAATAACTTATCATCATCCGGAACAGAGAACGGTCAAACTGTAATTTAACGGCCAAAATTTCGGGCATCAGCAAAATCAGTGTAGAAAGAGACGCGAGCAGATTGGCAATAAAAACATACCCGACCCCCACCGAAGGATCACAAAATGAAGTGATTATTGAACCAGGATGATGACGCACAATCCACGGGCAAAGGGAGAGAAAAAACAGGTTAAAGCCAATATTGAACCCGATATTGACCAATTTAACGACAGCAAATTTAATGGGGCGTCCCTGGAGCCGGAGTTGTGCAAAGGGGATTGCAGTCACTGCGTCGATACCCACCGTAAGAGCCAGCCACCATACATATTCGGGATGATTACCGTATTGCATGATTGCAGAAATAGGATCCCTGAAAAAAAACAAGACCAGAAGAAAAAGAATTGTAGTGGAAAACAGGGAAATGACCGACGTGGAAAATACCCTTTCTCTGTTCTCGCTTTTAGAAGCAAACCTGAAATATCCTGTTTCCATGCCATAAGTCAGCAAAATCATGGCAAAAGCCACGTATCCATATAAATTGCTGACCACTCCGTACTCATCGGGCCGGAAAATTCCTGCATGATAGGGAACCAGCCACCAGTTCAGAAATCGGCCCACAATGCTGCTAACTCCGTAAATGGCTGTATCACCCAGTAGTTTTCTGAAAGGATTCAAGGGATCTTTTTTTTGCAAAGATAGAATTCAAAATAAAAGCAAAATACTATTTTCAGGTTAGTTCTTCTTACTTTTGCAGTAGTAGAGAATCGGCGACATGAAAAATATAACATTTCCATTGACGGTAGTTTTATTCACTCTCTTTTTCATTTGCTCCTGTTCGGGAAAAACTGACCGCTCAGCCAGACCGATGCCTATAATTAAGCTCGAACCAGCACAAAAAACCTACCGGTTGGGCGATCCTTTGTCAATCAGAGTATCCACCACACTGAAAAAAGGAACGTTGAAAAAAGTAGAACTGTATATGAATAATCGGTTGCTGATAACCGGTACAAATGAAATCTTCTCTTACCCTATCCAATCGTTGAATTATACAGGAGTCAATACCTTGCGGGTTGTGGCCGAAACCAGCCAGGGTATACAGAATTCACGAATATTCAACTTTACGGTATTAGCCGTCAATCGCCCTGTAAATTACACCTACAAGGTGGTTAAAGCATATAACCATTCCACGGACCATTTCACCCAGGGTCTTGAAATTAAAGGAGACTACCTTTATGAGGGAACAGGTGAAAACGGTAAATCAGCCCTCTATCAAATATCATTATCAACAAGCAGGATCATCAGATCAAAACCTCTGGAAGATCGGTTTTTTGGTGAAGGCATTACCCTGCTTGGTAATAAAATTTATCAGCTCACTTATAAAAATCAGTTAGGTTTTGTATACGATCTGGAAAGTTTCGCCGTGATTGATAGCTTCAGATTTGCCTCAAAAGAAGGGTGGGGCCTTACCAATGACGGAGAATCTCTTATTATGAGTGATGGTACGGGTACCTTGACCTGGATAAATCCTTCTGACTATTCCATAGAAAAAAAAATAGATGTGGTTGATCATGAAAAAGTTTGGCAATATCTGAACGAACTGGAATATGTTGATGGATTCATTTGGGCCAACGTTTGGGGATCTGATCTGATTATCCAGATTGATGCCAATAATGGGGAAATCAAAGGAATTGTAAACCTAAAAGGAATTTTAAGTGTCATGGAAACCACCCAATCCAGCCAGGTGGACGTACTGAATGGCATTGCCTTTATCCCCTCTTCCGGAAATTTACTGGTAACCGGAAAATTGTGGCCTAAAATGTTCGAAATTAAAATTGAAAAGTCAGAATAGTGTAGGAGAATTTCCGAAATAACTTCTGCCCAAGTGTTTAAATGCCAATTCAGTAACCTCCCTTCCGCGCAGGGTCCGTTTCAAAAAACCTTCCTTTATCAAATAAGGTTCATAAACCTCTTCTATTGTTCCCGCATCTTCCCCAACTGCAGTTGAAATTGTGGATATTCCCACGGGTCCTCCGTTAAACTTATCAATGATGGTGGTGAGAATACGGTTATCCATATCGTCAAGCCCATATTTATCGATATTAAGAGCTTCAAGGGCGTATAGAGTTATCGGCAAATCTATTTTTCCATCCCCTTTGACCTGGGCAAAATCTCGCACCCTTCGCAATAATGCATTAACAATCCGGGGTGTTCCCCTGCTCCTTGATGCAATTTCCATTGCAGACTGTTCATTAATTTGTACATTCAAGATAGAAGCCGAACGCTTGGCAATTGTAGCCAGTACATCCACATCGTAATATTCAAGGTGAAATTTTATTCCAAAACGGGCTCTGAGAGGTGAGGTTAACAAACCCGACCTGGTAGTTGCACCTACCAGTGTAAAAGGATTAAGTTCCAGTTGTATGGAACGGGCACTGGGCCCCTTATCAATCAAAATATCGATCCGGAAATCCTCCATTGCAGAATAGAGATACTCTTCCACTACCGGCGATAACCTGTGAATTTCATCAATAAAAAGTACATCATGAGAAT
>CAZLDP010000157.1:0-6387 GCA_964558145.1 uncultured Prolixibacteraceae bacterium
GACCACTTTTCCGCCAACGGTCCGGCTGGTATCTTTGAATCAAGGTTCTGCATGTTCAACTTGCTTTAACGGTTAAAACTTAATCATGAAATAGATCGGAATAATTGCGAATCCCATGGCAACAACGACAGCATACACCCTTGCAATGTTTTGCAGGCGGTTTAGCCATAACTTATTGTTGAAGCCGATGGTCTGAAAGGCCGACCAGAAGCCGTGTGTCACATGCAACCCTAAAAGAATGCCTCCCACAATGTACAATGAGCTGAATAACCGACTCTCTTTGAAGAGGGTACTCACCAACAGGTAGGTGTTGTGCATTTCTACCCCGGGTTCTAGTCCCTGGTTCAGCAGATCATCACCCGAAAATTTGATCTTCCACCAAAAGTTGGCCAGGTGGATCACTAAGAAAACAAAAACCAGCGCACCCAAAATCAGCATATTCCTTGAAGCCCAACTGCTGGCTACCGAAAGATCCTGCTTCTTGTATTTGACGGGACGGGCCTTGTAGTTTTCCCAGGAAATCAACAACGACCAAATAATGTGGATCAGAAATCCAAGCGCCAGAATAGGCTCCATCACCTTAACAGCAGGATTGGTAACCATAAAATGGGCCCCTTGGTTGTACAACTCTCCCGTGTCGTCTAAAATCAAAAACATATTGATCGTCAAATGGACCAATATGAACAGCAACAGGAATATCCCGGTTACGCTCATCATAAATTTACGGCCAATTGACGCATAAAGAAATTTGCTCATATACGGTTGTTTTAAGTTATATGGATATGTGGACAGTTAAGACATACAAAAATAGTCTAACCTTCTGATCTTACAAAGTCTGAACATTGGTAACACTTTATTTGTAATCATTCTTAATATGGTAATTGTAAGAGACCTTCCGGCGGAGTCTGGAAAGCTTAAGTAAAGGCGCCGGTGACCAGAATTGATTAAGGGGGCTTCCCCTGGAGCTATGCCAGTGATGAAATTTGCATAATCTGCTCCCTGTTTTTGTTTTTGTTTTCTTTTTCGTTAATTTTCAGCAATTAAAACTAAACCAATGGTGGGGAATGCCTATTCCTACAAGTGTGGTAATTGTGCCTGTGAGGTCTATTTCAACCAGGGGCATGGTTATTTGGTAAAGCCTCAGACCTATTCGGAGTATCTGACCTCGAACCATAAGTTGTTTCATTACGAAATCCGCAATAAAATTGCTTCTCTTGGGGAGATTCATCCCGGATTAGTCATTGACGCCATATTTCAGGTGTACAAATGTCCGAAGTGCAATCTTTTGCACAACAAGGTGCAGGTTACGCTCTCTGATGGGGAGAGGCTGTTGCATACGAACCGGTTCAAGTGTTCGCGTTGCAGATCGCTGTTGAAACTCACCAACATTCATCGTTTGAAGCGGGCCACTTGTCCTGCCTGTGGGAAGGCCACCTTCCGCCGTCAGAAGCTGGGGAGCCTGTTGTAGATGTCAGTGAGTCATCATCCGGTAAACAGGCTTGCCAGCAGCGCAAAGGCGAGGCCACAAACGGCGATGAGGGTTTCCATGATGGTCCACGACTGAAGGGTCTCTTTTTCATTCATTCCGAGGTATTTGCCAACCAACCAAAACCCACTGTCGTTCACGTGGGATGCAATGGTAGCTCCCGATGCGATGCCGATGACTACCAGCGCCCTTTGCGGATCGGTCAGGTTCAGCAGGTCAATAACGGGAGCGATGATTCCCGCAGCGGTGATCATGGCTACCGTAGCCGATCCCTGAGTAAGTCGCACAATGGCGGCCAGTGTCCATGCCAGCAGGATGGGCGATAAAGCCGATCCGGCAATAGATTCAGCCATCATTTTCCCGATTCCGCTGTCAACCAGGATCTGCTTGAGTACGCCTCCCGCTCCTGTGATCAGGATAATGATTCCGGCAGGGCCCAGGGCTTTATTGCTCAGCTCTAAAATTGTCTGTCGCGGCATCCCCCTCCGGATGCAGAGCAGATAAATCGAAAGCAGGGTGGCTATAATCAATGCGGAGAATGGGTGTCCGATGAATTCAACGATCCGGGTGAGGGGTGATTCCCCGATCACCTCCTTGTCGACCAGAACCCCGGTGAGCGTATTGAGCAGGATCAGGAAGAGTGGGATGCCGATGAGAAAGGCGATCAGTCCGAAAGAGGGAAGATTCTCCTGAACATCCCCTGTTTCGGGTGTGAAAGCAGTTTCAACGGGTGGCCGGAGATTAATCTTTCTGGAGATGTAACTGCCCCAGAGGGGTCCGGCAATGATGGCCGCAGGAATTCCCAGCAGGAAGCCGAAAAGGATGACCCACCCCAGGCTGGTTTGAAGAATGTCGGCCACTGCCACCGGTCCGGGGGTGGGGGGAACAAAGGCGTGGGCGACAGCCAAACCTGCCAGCAACGGAATGGCATAGTAGAGCAACGAGCGGCAGGTATCACGGGCAAGGGCATACACTATGGGAACCAGGATGATAAATCCTACGTCGAGGAAAACCGGAATGGCCACAATAAAGCCGGTCATCATCATGGCCCAGGGCGCTTTCTTCTGCCCGAATTTCCTGATCAGCGAACGGGCCAGGGATTCTGCTCCTCCGGAACTCTCCAGCATCTGCCCGAAGATGGCTCCCAGCCCTACCACCGTGGCAACAAAACCCAGCGTACTGCCCATTCCATCCTGTATGCTTTTCAAAATGGCAGCAGGTTCCATCCCTGCCAGCAAACCCACATAAATGGCTGTCATCAGCAGGGTGATGAACGCATTGACCTTGTACTTCAGCACCAGCAACAACAGGAGCGCTACCGCCGAGATAACCATGAATAGGATATAGGGTACTGACATCGCTACAGTTTTGGATTTAAAAAAGTCTGCCTTCCGGAAGTTTCATAATTTTACCGGCCGGTTCTCGCGTGCCGACCGGTAGACGGCCTGAAAGAGTTCTACCACCCTCCGGCCGTCTTCCCCTGTAACCGCAGGAGAGCGGCCTGTGTCGAGGGCTTCGAGGAAGTCGGCAATCTGCAGTTTCATGAAATGAACCACGGGATCAATCGTTCCGAAGAACGCCTCTTCTTCCTTCTGCCATTGCTCCGGCAACTTTTCTTCGCCGGGAACCGACCACACATCGTTAAACGGGGGTTCCTGTATTCCCGACATGCCGGCAATAAACATGGCCCCGCCGTCGGTCTGAACCCCGACAGAGGCTCCGTTTTCGCCATGCACATGCACCTTGCCGTATAAGCCGGGTTTCTGGGAATTACTGACCACGATGTTTCCGATGGCTCCGCTCCTGAATCTGACGATGACAAGCGCCGTATCCTCCACCTCAATATAGGGGTGGTTCAGGTTGCTCCAAAGTCCGTACACCTCCTTTGCCTCACCCATATACCAGAGCAGCAGATCAAGCTGGTGAGGCGCCTGGTTGACAAGGACGCCCCCGCCTTCGAGGTTCCAGGTGCCGCGCCACGCATCCGATTCATAGTAGTTCCGGTCGCGCCACCCCAACATGGTCACCGTTCCAAGGAGCGGTTTCCCGATCTTCCCCTCCTCAATGGCCTTTTTTATTCGTTGCACCGGCCTATACCACCGGCGCTGGCTGATTACCCCCAATTCAACACCCGCAGCTTTGCATGCGCCGATCATGGTGTCGCACGCTTCAAGTCCGATAGCCAGAGGCTTTTCAACCAGCACATGGGCTCCCGCACGGGCAGCTTCGATCGCTGGAATGGCATGAAAAAGATGGGGCGTACATACGATGGCCAGGTCGATCTCTTCTTTTCTGACCAGTTCCCCGACCGATGAATAGCTCTTCGTGCCATATTGTCGGGCGAAGGCAACCGCCGAGGAGGAACTCCGGCTCCAAACCCCTGCCAGACGCCCGTTGTTCAGCAAGCCGATGGCTTGGGCATGGATATGGGCCACTTTCCCGCAGCCAAGAATGGCAATGTGGTAGATCTTTTTCATTTTTTAGGGTTGGGTACTATGCTTTGTATATTGAAACTGCAAGTTGATCTGTCGGAATGTCTCCGGTCGGCAGAAGAGGGTTGCATGGATTATTGGAGGGGAGCATCCAGGTGTCTGTCGGGAACAAGAATGACTTTGTTCAGCCCGGCTTCCTTGTCGTACAATCGTTTGAACCAGGCAGCGCCCTGGGAGAGGCTTGCGACTGCCGAAATAAGGGGATCAACCCTGATCCGGCCATTGCCGATCAGCCGGAGGGCTGCTTCATATTCCCCCCTGATGGCACAACTCCCCTGAACCCGGATCTCCCGGGTGACTACCTGCTGCAGGGGAAAATCAATGCGCTTTTCAAGGTTTCCCACCAGGACAACCCGTCCCCCTTTCCGCACCAGGCCGAGGGTCAGGTTGACCGTCGATGAAATGCCGGCTGCTTCAAAAGCCACATCCACACCCCGTTGCCCGGTCAGGCCGAATACCATTTCTTCAATAGGTTCGAGCTCCGGATTGATAACCGCAGTGGCGCCTAATTGGAGCGCAACTTCGAGCCGCTGCGGCACAATGTCGGCAGCGATGAGTGGTACAGCTCCGGCTGCTACGGCAGCCTGCACCAGACAACTGCCAATCATGCCCGTTCCGGTCACCAGACAGCTTTCCCCGGGCACTATCCCCGACAGGGAAAGGGCATGGAGGGCTACTGCCACCGGCTCCGCCATGGCAGCTTGTACAAAGGAAACATGATCGGGAATCCGGTATAAAATATGAGCCGGAACAGCCACATACTCCGCAAAGGCGCCCTGCCTCCGGTAATCACCGGGTGATACCCCTATAACTTCCCGCCCGTCACTTAGATTGTAATTCCCTTTCAGGGTGTACCAGTCGTTTAGGGGATAAACCGTGGAATCAAAGGTTACCCGGTCGCCGGGCTTCCACCCGCTCACCCTGCTGCCGGTTTCCACAATCACTCCAGAGGCTTCATGCCCCATGATCAGGGGAGGAATTCTCCGGCCGGTGCTCCCGTCCATCCCGTGAACATCGGAACCGCAAATCCCACATGCCCTCACTTCGATTAAAACCTCATCATCCCCCGGCCGCGGATCCGCAACATCTTCATAACAGAAAGCGTTGTAATCATTCAATACCAAAGCCTTCATCCTTGTTGTTGTTAATCAATGTGCAATTTATGGTTAAAAACCTTTCCAGATTCAACAAGTTGCTGTAAATTTGTGAAAACCTGAAAAATCATCTATGTCTGATTTACTTCATAAACTATCCGAATGTGTGGAGTTCGGAAAAATCAATCTGGCTTCACCTTTTCCTCCACAGATGAAAGGAGAAATTGGCGCTGACGAAATTACCCGCCAACTCCTTGACGAAGGAGTCCCCGCCCAGGAAATCCTCACCGGAGGACTTATGCCCGGCATGGAACGCGTGGGTATCAAATTCAGGGAGAACAAGGTGTTTGTACCTCAAGTGCTTATGTCGGCAAAGGCGATGAATACCGCTATGGTTCACCTGAAACCCTATTTCCTCTCGGGTGAAGCCAAACAAAAGGGGACCCTGGTAATAGGGACAGTGGAAGGCGATCTGCATGATATAGGCAAAAACCTGGTATCCATGATGGTTGAAGGAAACGGATGGAAAGTCATCGACTTGGGGGTGGACGTCAAAGCCGAGAAATTTGTGGAAACCCTCAGGGAGAATCCGGGCGCCTTCGTCGGTCTTTCTGCTCTTCTGACCACCACAATGCCCAGTATGGAAAGGATTACCAAAACGATCAAAGCTGAGATTCCGGATGTAAAGGTGGCCGTGGGCGGCGCACCCGTTACCCGGGAGTTCTGCGATAAAATCGGCGCCGATGCCTATTCGCGCGACCCACAAGGACTGGTTGAGTACCTGAATGCGCAGGTGGGGTGAGTGAGCAGAATGGGACGAAGGGACGAAGAGATGGGGAGACTTAGGGACTGAGGGACGAAGGACAGGGGATCATAAAAGGGCAATCGGTAGTCATTGTTATTTTAATAAATTAACCATGAAGGGATTGGAACTGATCAGGGCGGCCATGAGGCTACAGGAGACCGATAGGGCGCCTTGGGTTCCCTTTGTGGGGATTCACGGGGGATTCCTGATCGGCAAGGATGCGGAAAGTTACCTCAAGTCACCTGTATGGATGGCAGAGGGAATCGGCAGGGCCATCGAAACGTATGATCCCGACGGCATTCCCGTGATTTTTGATCTTCAACTTGAAGCTGAAATCCTGGGATGTACCCTGAAATGGTCTTCGGGAACCCCGCCGGCAGTGATTTCCCATCCTCTGTCGGAGGGGAGAAAGATAATAGATCTTCCTCCCTTCGATGCCCAGAAGGGAAGAATTCCCGCAGTCGTGGAGGCCACCCGATTTTGTCTGTGTGGGAACGTGGACCATGCTTG
>CAZLDP010000158.1:0-2118 GCA_964558145.1 uncultured Prolixibacteraceae bacterium
CTTCCAAACTCTCCCTGACACCTCCCTGACGAGCATCAATCACGGGACGGATACCCACTTTGGGGTATTTTCCTAATAACTTATTAATCATGATGTTATAAATTTAATGAGTAGATAAATTGGCTATCTGTCATGTACTGTACTGTGCTGCAATCTACTCAAAAAAAGTAAAATAAACGATGCCGCAAAACATTTTTAACTATTTTTGATGCGCCTTTATTCCATTTTATGAAACTACTGAAACTAAAGTTGCACTGGCAGATCCTGATTGCCTTGGGGGTTGCTGTCGTGCTGGGTTATTATGTTCCCGGTTCCTCGAAATACCTTTCCTGGATGGGTGATCTTTTTCTCCGGGGACTGAAGATGGTGATTATCCCGCTTATACTGAGTTCGATTATCAGCGGAGTCACCAGCATCGGCAGCGGTAAAAACCTGGGAAGGATCGGGCTGAAGACCATGACCTATTACATATCGACCAGTCTGATGGCCATACTTACCGGTCTGGCGCTGGTGAATATGATCAAACCTGGAGTGGGCATCCACCTTGGATTTTCCGACACTGTTTCTGAACTTCCGGCTACATAGGGTAAGGTCTCCGACATTTTCATGAGGCTGGTCCCCGAAAACATCATCGATGCCATGGCAAAGGGAGAAGTATTGCCGGTAATCTTTTTCGCGATTCTCTGCGGCTTTTTCATTACGCAGGTCAGCGACGGGTACCGGGCTCAACTGACCTCGTTTTTTGAAGGCCTTTTCGAGGTGATGATGAAAATTACCATGTTTGTTATCCGTTTCACCCCACTGGGAATCTTGGGTATCGTAACCCGCGCGGTAGCCGACAATGCCGACAAGCTGGGGAACATTGCCGGCAGCATGGCCATATACATGGTTACGGTATTTCTGGGATTGCTGTTTCATGGCACAGTCACCCTTCCGCTACTGATCAGGTTTGTGGGGAAAGCCAATCCGCTCAAACATCTCCGTAACATGGCCACCCCCCTCCTAACTGCCTTTTCCACGGCTTCGTCGAGTGCAACCCTCCCCCTGACCATGGAGGCAGTGGAAAATAAAAGCGGGGTGTCGAACAAAATATCCAGTTTCACGCTTCCATTAGGAGCAACGATCAATATGGACGGTACCGCGCTATACGAATGCGTGGCGGTTATTTTTATCTCGCAGGTCTATGGCATTGAACTCACTACCCTTCAGCAGGTGGTGGTCGTCATCACAGCCCTGCTGGCTTCCATTGGCGCCGCGGGGATTCCGATGGCCGGGCTGGTTATGATGACCGTTGTGCTTACCGCCGTTAACCTGCCCCTTGAGGGAATTGGCCTGATCCTGGCAGTTGACCTGATCCTCGACATGTCGAGAACAACCATTAATGTCTGGAGCGATACCTGCGGAGCTGTGATCATCGCCAAATCGGAAGGCGAGCAAACAAAAGTATAAAAAGGTAAGGACTGAAGCAATGTTTAGAATAATTCTAATTTGAGAAATTATCTAATTTAAAAGCTTGGATGAAAAAGTATATTTTACAACATATCCTCATCTTGAATCATCTGATTAACATTTATTTACAAAATTGCCCTTAATAAAAATTAACAAATATTAATTAATATTTAATAATTAAAGAATCAACTGTTGTTTTTTGGCTATCTTAGCAATGTTTTTACGTTATCAATAAATTGTCTTTTCTCTGTTAAACTGATAAGTTCTGATCTGACTAAACGAAACTGACAAAAAAAGGCTAAGGATTACCCATAGCCTTTTTTATTTATCCCCTCCCAAGCTCTCTTTACGAACCTGTTCCCAACTCCGTAGTTTTGGGCGGATTGTTACATTACGTTGGGAAAGCCATTCATGAGACGGGAGTTGAATTGCGAATAAAACCCGCCGGCACGGGAATTTTCCCAAGGGTAAAAGATCACTGGCGAGTTCATAAAGACAGCACATCAAGGGTATTTGAGGCTGATATTTTTGTCTCTTCAATCTTTTAACAAAATATCTTTTTATCTTCCCAAAAAATCTCTATTTTTGCGCCCTCTTTTAAAAGAATGTTTAATTAAAATTGATGTCAAATGATGAATCAGTATGAAACCGTTTTCATTGCAACTCCCG
>CAZLDP010000158.1:2128-6382 GCA_964558145.1 uncultured Prolixibacteraceae bacterium
GCGAATTGATCCATGAAGAGGACTGGGGGATGAAAAAACTGGCTTACCCCATCAACAAAAAATCCACAGGGTTCTACCACTTGTTTGAATTCAAGTCGACTCCCGCATTTGTTGACAAACTGGAGATCGAATTCCGCCGTGACGAGAAAATTATCCGTTTCATGACCGTGAAACTGGATAAATATTCAGCGGAATACAGCCAGAAAAGAAGAAATTTATTAAAGGAAAAAACAGAAAAGGAGGGTTAAGCCATGACAGCAAATTCAAGTGAAATCAGATATCTAACTCCGCCTTCGGTAGAGATAAAGAAGAAAAAGTACTGCCGTTTCAAGAAAAACGGGATTAAGTATGTCGATTACAAAGATCCGGAATTTCTGAAGAAATTTTTGAATGAACAGGGCAAGATCCTGCCGCGTCGTTTAACCGGCACATCGCTGAAGTTTCAGCGTAAAGTTTCCCGCGCCATCAAAAGGGCCCGCCATCTGGCATTGTTACCCTATGTTGCCGATATGTTGAAATAATTAAAGGAGAGAACACTATGCAGATTATATTACTTCAGGACACTGAAAAACTGGGAAATAAAGACGACATTGTCAACGTAAAGGATGGATACGCCCGGAACTATCTGATTCCCAAGAAAATGGCTGTGATTGCCACGGAATCAGCAAAAAAAGTTTTGGCTGAAAACAAAAAACAGAGAGCCCACAAAGAGGCCAAACTGAAGGAAGATGCCGAATCACTGGCAACCCGTATTGGAAATCTCAAGCTTACCATTGGCGTGAAGGCCAGTTCCACCGGCAAAATTTTTGGTTCGGTTACCCCGTTGTTGATTGCGGAAGCCATCAACAAAAACGGATTTGAAATCGAGCGGAAACAGGTGGTAGTAGCCGACGACCATATCAAGGAAGTGGGTGAATATACCATCAAGGTGAAACTACACAGGGATGTATTTGTGGAAGTCCCCATGTCGGTGATCGCCGAGTAAAAACCACACTCCCTTATGCGGAGAAAAGCTGTACTGTTAAGCAGCCGATGAAAGGATCAGACCTGAAAGGTCATCCGTTTTCATCCGGATCCTGCCCCGAAGGACAGCTTTTTTATTTGACAGCCATCGTTTCTATTTCGATCAGCGCCCCCAGGGGAAGTTGTTTAACTGCAAAGGCAACCCTTGCCGGGGGATCGGAAGGATAATAGCCGGCATATACCCCGTTCATGGCTTTGAAATCGGCCATATCAGCCAAAAGGCAGGTCGATTTGACCACATCACCGAAGCAGTATCCTGCAGCCGCGAGGATGGTACCCGTATTCTCCAGCGCCTGCCGGGTCTGCGCTTCAATCCCTCCTTCCACCAGTTTTCCCGTCCGGGGATCGACCGGTATCTGTCCGGCTACAAACAACATCCCATTTGCCTCCACAGCCTGACTGTAAGGGCCTACCGGAGCTGGCGCATTCTCAGTAAAAATGATCTTCTTCATAATATCTGTTTTGAATTCGTAACGGAATAATCAGAAATTATCGTAGAAACTTCTCTGCTTGCTCACCTTGAGGTCTCTCAGCACCGATGTACGGGCATTGAGCGTAAAACTGTAGCTCTTCATCCTGCCAAAAGGAACAAAATTGAGCGACATTTCCCAACAGTGGAGGTCCCGGTAAACGCTGAAGCTGGTAAACGAAAACTGGCGGGCCATGATGTCATAGTTGGTATTCATGTTGATCCTCCATTTCTGGGTCAGGTTGAGGCTTCCCCTCAGGTTTACCGTTTGGGTAAACTTCCCTTTCAGGTAGGGATTGGGACGCATGTAGGTGAAGGAGTAATCGAAGCCGAAATCCCAGGGGATGTTGAAATCGACATAATTCGACATATCGCCGGGCAGCAGGTTCTCATCTTCAATGGCCTCTTTGGCCTTTTCCGATTCTTTTTCTCCTTTCTTGGAATTGAACTGCATTCCAAAAGAGAGATTGGCATTCACAAGTCTTCCCAGTTTGGCAAGTCCCCGGTTGTGATTCCATGCATATTCATTGATAAGAATTCCTTTTTCGTTGGTGATGTAGGGATTGATGGTGGTACCGAAGTTGACACCCACTCCCTGAACGGTGGTACGTCCCCTGATACTGACAGGACTCAGGTTCAACGAGTCGGCAATCAGGTTGTACGATGTACCCAGGCTGAGATTATCGATTAGTTTGACCTTCTTAAACTTGCTGGTTCCGGTGGTATCCCGGGTATCCCGCATCTTCATTTCCAGGTTGTTGGTGAGCGAGAAGGATACCATCCCGGCTGCTCCCCTGCCTGTATATCCGTAGATCCCCCCATCGAATATCGAATAATAATCCATTCTGCCTGTCGAATCCTGCTGCACCTGTTTCCAGAAACCATATTTGGGATTTCCAAAGTCGGGATTGTAACTGAAACTCAACGAAGGAGATACTTTATGTCTGATCCCTACGATTTTCGATTTGGGGTTTTTCGGCATGAACATCCCGTAAATATTGGTGGAGGCGCTCAGACTGTAGGAATACTGGTAATTCCGTTTCAGTCCGGTGATGGTATCGGTCTTGATATGGGTCGGCCTCCCATACCGGTCAAGGAAAGTCTGGTCGGGATACCAGGTTTTTTCGATATGACTGAAATACCACTTTTCACTATAGCTGAAACTGGGACTCATGTTGATGTACTTGAACAGGTTGAAGCCAGGCAGTGAAATGGGCAGGTTATGCTGGATCCCGTTCTGCCAGTCAGTCAGGAACGACTTTTGCAGAATCTCCTTCTCCTTGGCAGTGATGGTATTCCGCATATTGACAGAATAGCTGAAACCGAACTGTTCGTACCACTTTGCAGATCCTTTTCGGTTTTTGAACTTCAACGGGTAGATCTTGGACATGTTAAAGGTCATTTCAGGGAAGGAGAGTGTCAGGGTGGAATCGGTCGAATTCTGGGAATGCCGGAAATTAGCCGACATGCTAAACGGGCTGTTCTCCCATCTTTTGGAATAGGAGATGCTGGAGGATTTCTGGGTTCTGAGGTAATTTTCGGCCGACAGGGAGTTCTGTTTGTCATACCCGCTGGTCGAAAAATTGACATTGGCGCTGAACGTTCTGTTGGGATTTGCCTTGGCATCCTGGCTGTGCGACCACACTACCTGAAACTGGGGTGACCGCTGGTAGGTGTCGATCCCTTTCTGCCCATACACGTTGACGGAATAGCGAAAGTCGAATCCCCCGCTGAATTTGTATCGCTTCCGGTAATTGGTATGCAGTTTGGCAGCCCACGATCCGCGGGAATAGATATCGCCCCTTGCCGACACATCAAAATATTCATTGGCAGCCCAGTAATAACCCCCTTCGCGCAGGAAAAATCCACGGTTTCCCTCCTCACCATAAGAAGGGACCAATATCCCGGAGGAGTATTTTGGGGAATTGGGGAAATAACCAAAGGGCAGTGTCGGGAAATAGAGCGGAAAATCCTCTAATACCATATAAGCAGGCCCGGTGATGATTTTCTTGTTCGAAATCACCTTCGCCTTTGAAAGGTGAAGGTAAAAATGGGGATGGTCGGCGTCACAGGTGGTGTATTTTCCATCTTGCAGCACAAATTCGTTCCGCGATATTTTTTTAGTCAGGGAACTGTGGACAAATCCCTCCCCTTGTTCGGTGACCACCTCGGTGATGATCCCCTTCTGGGTCTGGAAGTTATATCGCAGAGTTTTGGATTCAAACCGGTCGTTTCCTTCCTTAAATACCGGTTTCTGTACCAGAGTGCCTGTCGAATCCACGATACCTTCTGCATAAATTTCCTTGGTTTCCAGATCAAGGATCATGTGATAGGCCGTCAGTTCAATATCCTGGTAATTGATTTTGGCATTGTTGTAGAGATAAACCTTCTGCCCGTCGAACGAGACGATGATCGAATCTTCAGCCTGGTAGTCAATGGGGGCTTCGATGATCACCTTGTCGGCCGTATCGGCAGCCAGGGAATCGGAAGCAAGCGAATCAACCTGCATAACAGGCATCAGGAGGGTATCGGGCTGCAGACCGGCATTCCAAAGAGAGTCAGGGGCCTGCCTTTCTTTTGCCGAAACCCACCGGTCGTTCAGCATGAACAAACGCAGGGTAGAATCAGCCTCTGCCTGAAGCTTCGCCTGATCGGGAGCAGTCACCTGTGCGGCACAGATCATGGCTGCCAGAAGCAAAATATATGTTAACAGTACTCTCTTCAATACGAACCCTATCATCGGCTAACGAATCATCCGAAGG
>CAZLDP010000159.1:0-6372 GCA_964558145.1 uncultured Prolixibacteraceae bacterium
CACTCCAGCCGTATCTAGTGCACCGCGAATCAGGTGATAACGGACACCAGGGAGATCTTTCACCCTACCCCCGCGTACCAGCACAATCGAGTGCTCCTGAAGATTGTGACCTTCTCCGGGAATGTAGGCATTCACCTCCTTGCCATTGGTTAGCCTGACCCTGGCCACCTTACGCATGGCCGAATTCGGTTTTTTCGGGGTTGTGGTGTACACACGCACACATACCCCACGACGCTGCGGACATGAATCCAGTGCCGGAGACTTGCTCTTTTCCAATTTGGTTTGTCTTCCTTTTCTAACTAACTGTTGAATCGTTGGCATAAATACCTGTTTTTTCGTCGTTAATAATATCCTAAAAAATGGATTGCAAAAGTATGTATAATTATTGAATTACAACGATTTCAGGAATAAAATACTGTTTTTATCCCTTAAATCGGCACGCAAAAGTACGAATTTCCGGCAAATCACAAATTTAGCCGGCATAAAATTTTGAAAAATAGGGTTTGAAGAAGATGAAAATATCAATTGGTTAACATTCTCTCATCGATCAGGGATACCAACGGAGCCACTATACGCGACAACAACCGCCTGTCGCTGGTGATGATCTCTGCCTCTCCCTGCATCTCCTCGCTGAAGGGTAGTTTCCTCCGGTAACTGGTCTCCAGTTCCTGCCCAATCGACACTTCAGCGGTATAATACCCACCTTGTCCCGTTGTAACTGGAACCAATGAAACCGTCGTGATTGTCCCCTTCAGGATGCCGTACTCGAGGTAAGGGTAATTATCAAGGCGGATATTCACTTTCTGACCGGGTTGTACCTTCCCCGATCCGGCTACCGGAAGGATCACCCTGCCAATAATCATCTGCCCTTCAGCAGGGACGATGGAAAATACCCCGGCGCCCTCATCGATTTGCTGGTTGACCTTCCAGATGTGGTTAAAGGTGACCTTTCCGGAGACCGGCGTTTTGAGGGCAAACCGTTGTTCCCATTCCCTCAATCGATTGCATAGATTCTCGTAACTCTCCCTCACCGAGGACAATAGAAGGCTATGTTGTTCGGCACGCTGGGTCTGTTCCTCGGCAAGCTGACGTTGTACCAGCGAAATCTGCATCCGCGTATGGGTAAGCGAGGCCGAAGCTGTACGGTATTCAAATTCGTTGTTCAGATAATCCGATCTGGACTTTTCCAGTTCAATCTCGGAAATCGTTTTCTGACTGAACAACAGGGAATCGCGCAAAAGCTGCCTCCGGCTGATGGAAACTTTGTCGTACAAAATCCGTGAGTGGTTGGTCAACTGGAGCAGATATTGCTCCAAATCGGCAGCCTGCCGCTGCAAACTCTTCATCTTTTCTTCATACCGGTTAAAGGTAAGAGAGGTCACGTATTCATCGAACCGCGAAAGAAAGGTCGTATAATAAGGATGGATTTCCCCTAACTGATAATCACCCCTGAAACTGATTGTTCTGACCACTTCGGGTTTTTCCAGACATTCCTCCAGCGTGTCGGTCAGTCTGGCCAGCTTATAAACATCCTCATACCGGGCTGGGTTTTCAATAATCCCCAGAAGTTGTCCCTCCTTGACCTCCTGCTGGTCGGAAACAAACAGATGGTCGAGTTTCCCCGACACTTTGGATACCAAGGTGACGGGAGGATTCTCTGACAAGACGGTAATCCGGGCTTTGATCAGGTCGGGATATCTGAAAAACCAACTCAGGGCAAGCAAGGTCAGAAGTACCAGGGTGATCACAAGAATCCCCCAGCGCTCCAGCCATCGGGGAGGCGTGTTCAGAATATCCTTCACTTCCTCGCTCCTGAGTTCAATATCGTCGTACGGTTCAGTCATAATCCAAGTTCCAGTTGATCCTTTACCAGATGATAATAGAATCCTTTGCGAGCCGTCAGCTCGTCATGATTGCCAGTTTCCACAATTTTGCCCTTGTCAAGCACCACAATCAGACCGGCATTTTTCACTGTACTCAGCCGGTGTGCAACCACCACAACCGTTTTTCCCCAGAAATATTCCTCCATGTTCCCCATGATGACCTTTTCGTTCCCTGCATCCAATGCATTGGTAGCCTCATCGAGGAAAACAAAAGAGGGGTCCTTATACACTGCCCGGGCTATCAATATCCTTTGTTTTTGTCCCTGGCTCAATCCCGATCCTTCCTGCCCAATCTTCGTATTGTACCGCAAGGGGAGCGCCTCAATAAATTCGCGGATATGGGCTACCGTAACAGCCCTGTGCAGTTTCTCCCTGTCGGGATTGTCTTCACCCACCGCAATATTCCCGGCAATGGTATCCGAAAAAATAAAACCATCCTGCATTACCACACCGCAACGGGAGCGCCAGGCTTCCATGCTGTACTGATCTAACAGGAACTGACCGAGCCTGATTTCCCCCTCGCTGACAGGGTAAAATCCCAGGATCAGTTTCAGCAGGGTGGTTTTACCACTGCCGCTGGGTCCCACCACTGCGGTAACCTTATTCGCAGGGATGGTCAAGCTGATTTGATCCAGTACTTTAGGCGACCGGGGTCCCTCATACCTGAAAGTCACGTCTTTGAGCACAATCTCCATATTCTCAGGTATATCCCTGATTTTTACCTCTTCCGGCACCTCTTCTCCTTTCGTTTCGTGAATTTCCCCCAATCTTTCCAGACTCATCCGCGCATCCTGTGCGGAAGTGATAAACGGGATAAAATCCTGAAGGGGAGCGTTCAACTGCCCGATGATAAACTGAACTGCCACCAGCATACCCAGGGTCATCTCCCCCATTAAAACCGAGCGGGCAGCCAAAAAGATGATCAGGATATTCTTGGCCTGGTGAATGAAGATGGAACCGGCCTGCTGATTCTGGTGAAGCATCAGCGCTTTGATGCTCACCCTGAACAGACGGGTCTGGATTCTCTCCCACTCCCAACGCTTTTGCTTCTCGCAATTGTTCAGTTTGATCTCCTGCATCCCCGTTATAAGCTGGAAGAGATTGCTCTGGTTGGCCGACAAGGCTTCAAACCTCCGATCATCGAGCATCTTTCTTTTTCGCATGAAAAGAAGGACCCATCCGGCAAACAGCATACTGCCGAGCAGAAAGACGAACAATATTTTCAAGCTGTACCACCCAAGTACAAAGCTATATATCAAGAAAATAAAAACACCAAAGGACATATTCACCAGACTGGTTGTCAAAAAATACTGGATCCGGCTGTTGTCTTCGATCCTTTGCCGGAGGTCACCCGTCATTCTGGTGTCAAAAAAATTGACCGGAAGTTTCATCAGCCTGATGAGAAAATCGGATATCAGGGAGATGCTGACCCTGGCGCTGACATGGAGCATTATCCAACTCCGGATAAAACCCACCGCAGTCTGGCTCACAATCAGCACCAACTGGGCAATCAGCACCAGAACGATGAAACTAAGGTTATGGGTAGTGATCCCGATATCGACGATAGATTGGGTAAGAAAGGGGAAGAGGAGGCTCAGGAGGCTTCCGGTCAGAAATCCCAAAAGCAACTGGATGATCAGCTTCCGGTATGGCCGAAGGTATTGAAACAGAAACCCGAAACCATGACCGGAATCAGGATCGTCTTCTTCCCTGAAAAAACCAGGAGTGGGTTCCAGGAGCAAAACGACTCCGGCTGGTTCTCCCCCGATGGTAGTGGATGCCCAGTGCCGCAAAAATTCCGCTTCGGTGTATTCATCGAGACCTGTAGCCGGATCGGAGATCGCATATCGTTTCAGCCTTCCCTGTTTTTTGATCTTGTAAAGAACCACATAATGGTTTTGATCCCAATGCAGAATCACGGGCAAGCCGATCTGGTCCAGGTTTAGAGTGGTCAGCCGGATCCCATGGCTCCTAAATCCAATTTTTTCGGCTGCATCGCTGAGAGAGAGCAATGAAACACCCTCCCTCGTCTTGAAAGTAAGCTCACGGAGCGAATTCAGACGGAGATGTCTCCCGTAGTACTTTGCCACAATCTTCAAACAGGCCGGACCACAGTCCATGACGTCGGGTTGCCTGAAATGCGGAAAATGCGCCATTACTATTTAAATTGGCGCCAAGTTAAGAAATAAACGGTTTAGATAAGCCATCTCAATGTGGTCCATTCCCATAAAAAAGAGCCGGAATACACTATTATTTTTTAACTGATTAGACGATCCCGTTCTATAGGGTTATTAATATCACTGCCCCGGAGTTTATCCTCACTCGTCCGGTGCTTTTAATTCTGCAGGTACTCCCGTTGCCCGGGCTGAAACGGGAAGGATTCCGGTATCAACAAACTTTCTTTTTTCAAAAATCAGTCACCTTGATTGTTACTAAATTATTACTATTTTTGGCAGCTTTAAAAATCATTTTTGATTCCGGAGAAGTTACTTTAAAATCAGATACAATGAAAGTTTATAAGACTGAACAAATTCGCAACGTTGCCTTGCTGGGAAATGCCGGCAGTGGGAAAACCACCCTTGCAGAAGCCATGCTGCTGGAGGGTGGAGTCATCAACCGCAAGGGAGAAGTTACTGCAAAGAATACGGTTTCCGACTTCAATCCCATTGAGCAGGAATATGGCAATTCGGTTTTTTCCTCGGTATTGTATGCGGAATACAACGACAAAAAGCTCAACATTCTCGACACGCCGGGGATGGATGATATGAGTGGGAACGTTGCCTCTTCTCTTGAAGTAGCCGATATGGGGCTGATGCTGATCAATGCTTCAGCAGGTGTGGAAGCAGGCACAGAATCGGCTTTCCGGCTTGCTGATTCCAAACAGACCCCTTTGATGTTTCTTTTCAACGGACTTGATCATGAGAACGCCAATTTTGACAATGCATTTGAAAAATGCCGCTCTTCATACGGGAACAAGGTGACGGTTGTACAATATCCACTGGAAACCGGTCCTGGTTTCAGCGCCATCATCGATGTGCTGAAAATGAAGATGTACAAATACGGGAAAGACGGTGGACAGCCCCAGATCCTTGACATTCCTGCATCTGAAAAGTCAAAGGCTGAAGAATTGCAGAACCAACTGTTTGAGATGGCGGCCGAGAACGACGAGGCGCTCATGGAGCGGTATTTCGAAGAAGGTTCCCTTTCAGAAGAAGAAATCATCAAGGGAATGCGTATCGGTATTCGCCAGAGGGATCTTTTCCCGGTAATGTGCAGTTGTGCCAAGAAGAGCATCGGGATCGGACGTTTGATGGAGTTCATCGGTGAAGTCGGCCCTGCTCCGCATGAAATGCCCATGCGGAAGTTAGTTGCCGGCAAGGAAGTGACCATGTCGGAAAGCGAAATTCCCAGTCTCTTTGTTTTTAAAACATCGATTGAGTCTCATGTGGGTGAAATCACCTTCTTCAAGATGATGTCGGGTAAAGTGACCGAAAGTACAGACCTGATTAATATGAACAACGGTTCCAAGGAGAGACTCTCCCAGCTCTTTGTCACTGCCGGGAAAAGCAGGGTGAAGATTCCCGAGATTCTTGCCGGAGATATTGGTTGTACAGTAAAACTGAAAGACACCAAGTTCAGCCATACCCTGACCCTCAAGGAGGCAGGCACACAGTTTGTTCCGATGGAATTTCCCTCACCCCGTCACCGGGTTGCCATAAAGGCTGTAAATGAAACCGACGACGAAAAGGTAGGAGAGGTACTCAACCGGATCAAATTTGAAGATCCCACCTATATCATTGAGTATTCGAAGGAATTGCGTCAGTTGATCGTTCACAACCAGGGTGAGTACCACATGAATGTGCTCAAATGGTTCTTCGACAATGTGTTCAAAATCGAGGTGGAATACAAGGAGCCCCGGATCCCCTACCGTGAAACCATCACCAAGGCATCACAGGCCGACTACCGTCACAAAAAGCAGTCGGGAGGCGCCGGGCAGTTCGGGGAAGTGCATATGATTATCGAACCCCTGGAAGAGGGTGGAACACCCAAAAACGCATTTGTTCTTGATGGGAAAGAGTTCAAACTCTCGATAAGAGACACCCAGGAACACAACCTTTCATGGGGCGGTAAACTCCTGTATTGCAATTGCATTGTAGGAGGATCGATCGATGCCCGTTTCATGCCGGCCATTCTGAAGGGAATCATGGAAAAACTGGAACAGGGCCCGCTTACCGGCTCCTACGCCCGCGATATCGTCGTCTATGTGTACGACGGGAAAATGCATCCGGTCGACTCCAATGAAATCTCCTTTAAATTAGCGGGAAGGAATGCATTCAGCCAAGCCTTTAAAAAAGCCAATCCCAAAATTCTGGAACCGATTTATGACCTTGAAGTTTGGGTGCCCGGTGATCGAATGGGTGATGTGATGAGCGACCTGCAAGGGCGCCGCGCCCTCATCATGGGAATGGGCTCCGAGAAGGGTTTTGAA